>QKDR01000102.1 GCA_003252515.1 Candidatus Delongbacteria bacterium
TTAAACTGGAGTAGTTATGGCAAAAATAGCGGAATCGGGAAACACGGGAAAAGATGTCCGTTCCGACTGCAAGGTCACTCTGGAGATCACAAAAAGCGGCGGTCTGAAGTTAGATGTGACCAGCAAGGTAAAGATACTGTTCGGTGACAAGATCGAAGAGCTTGGCAGGGACGTTCTTAAATTTTTCGGCATCGGGAACGCGAAGCTTACGATCGAGGATTCCGGAGCGCTGGACTATGTGATAGCGGCCAGGATCGAGGCAGCTGTAAAAAAACTTATTAAAACGGATAAAGAATATCTGCTGCCGATGATACCCGAGAATACGACTGTTACAGAAAAAGATACGAACAGAAGATCAAGGCTCTATTTACCGGGGGATACTCCGAAACTTGCACTGAATGCGGGTATACACAGCCCGGACGGGATAATTCTCGACCTTGAGGATTCGGTAGCTCCGGCGAAGAAGTTCGAGGCGAGGATACTAGTCAGGAACACGCTCCGTTCGGTCAATTTCTACGGTGCTGAAAGAATGGTGAGGATAAACCAGCTGCCGCTCGGACTGGAAGATCTGAAAATGATCATCAACCACAATGTCAACCTGATACTTCTGCCTAAATGTGAAAACGCCGCTCAGGTGAAAGAAGTCAATAAAGAGATAAAAGCTATTAGCAAAAGTAAAAATAAAATATGGATCATGCCAATTATAGAAAGTGCTTTAGGTGTTATTAATTCATACGAGATAGCGTCGTCGGAAAATGTGGTCTCTCTGGCGGTAGGTCTTGAAGATTATACGGCGGATATCGGAACTCAGAGAACGAATGAAGGGTATGAGACGTTTTTTGCCCGTTCTCAGGTAGTCAATGCGGCGAGAGCGGCAAGAGTACAGCCGATCGATTCGGTATTCTCAGATGTTTCGGACATGGAAGCGCTAAAACAGAATGTGCTCAGATCGAAAGCTCTCGGTTTTGACGGAATGGGCTGTATCCATCCCCGTCAGATAGCCGTCATACATGAGAACTATGCTCCGGACGAAAAAGAGATAGACAAGGCCAAAAAGATCGTTAACGCGTTCATCGAGGCAACGGAAAAAGGACTCGGCGTAGTAGCGCTAGGTTCGAAAATGATCGATCCTCCGGTAGTTAAACGCGCTCAGAAAACCATAGAACAGGCAATTGACGCAGGTAAATTAAGCTCAGACTGGAGGAAAAATTATGGCAAGTAAACTTGTAAAGAACGCCGTCGGCAGAATGGTGCCGACCGAAGTAAACGGGCAAAAAGTCGTTCCGTTCGGCGGCTTGGGCAAGCACAGACCTTCAGGCAATAAATACGCTCCTCCGATAGCCACTTCACTTGATTATCCGGAGGACGGGAACAAAGTAGTAGGTTCGCTGAAAGAAGCTCTGAAAAAATGCGGTCTTAAAGACGGTATGACAATCTCGACCCATCATCATCTGAGGGACGGGGATCTTGTCAGCAACACTATTTTCGATATAGCGCACGAATTGAAAGTAAAAAACCTTGTATGGCTTCCGTCAGCTTCTTTTCCGTGCCATCAGCCTATAACAAGATATCTTGAGGACGGAACGATCGATCATATCGAGGGAAGTATGAACGGACCTCTGGGAAAATTCGTGTCGCAGGGTAAAATGAAAGGAACGGCAGTATTAAGATCGCACGGAGGCAGGGTCCAGGCAATCCAGGACGGGGAAGTGAAGATAGATATAGCTGTTCTTGCAGCACCTTCATCGGATTTCTTCGGGAACGCGAATGCTCTCAACGGGCCTTCTGCGTGCGGAGTTCTCGGATATGCGACGGCGGATTATTTTTACGCCGATAAAGTGATCGTAGTGACCGACAATCTTGTTGATTTCCCGAACATGCCTATGGAAATAGAAGGCATTTATGTGGATTATGTCGTCGTCGTGGATAAGATCGGGATACCTGAAAAAATAGTATCGGGTACGACGCAGATAACAAACAGCCCGGACAGGCTTTATATAGCTGATCTTACGGCAAAGTTCCTTCTTGAGAGCGGGATCTTAAAAGACCGCTGTTTCATGCAGGCCGGAGCGGGAGGCACTTCTCTGGCTATCGGACATTACGTTCATCAGATACTCAAGGAAAAAGGCTGGAAGTCCCAGGTAGGTTTCGGCGGCAGTACGAAATATATGGTGCAGATGCTCGAGGAAGGGACGATGGAGCATATTCTCGACGCCCAGGCGTTCGATCTCGGGGCAGTTGAAAGTATAGCGCACAATAAGAACCATCACCAGTATCCTGTTTACAATGCCTATAATTTCCATACGAAAGGCAATCTTACCACCATGATGGATATTATGATACTCGGAGCTACGGAAGTCGACGTGAACTTCAACGCCAACGTGGTTTCTCATTCCGACGGTTATCTTCTTCACGGAATAGGCGGGTGGCAGAACTGTCTGCACGCAAAGAACGTGATCCTGCCCGTACCGCTTTTCAGGGACAGAATACCTGTCATAAGAGATGAAGTGACTACTATCTGCGGTCCCGGAGAGCTGATTGATATTATCGTGACCGAAAGAGGTATCGCGATCAATCCGAAGAGAAAAGACCTTATTAAAAAGATGAAAGGTTCGAAGCTTCCTATAAAAACAATACAGGAGCTTAAGGAAGAAGCCGAAAGGATATGCGGAAAGCCGAAAGCAGTAGAATTCGAGGATAAAATAGTTGCCGTCATAAAATGGGTGGACGGTACAGTTATAGATGTCGTTAAAAAAGTTAAAGAATAAATTTAAGGAGAAAAAAAATGAAAAGAAAGATCGTCACAATGCCCGGGGACGGGATCGGTAAAGCGGTACTGAACGAAACTCTGAGAGTGCTTGACGCGGCAGGGTTTGAAGCTGAATATATACACGCTGACATAGGCTGGGAATTCTGGTGCAAGGAAGCGAACCCTCTTCCGGACAGAACGATAAAACTTCTCGAGGAGCACAAGATCGGACTTTTCGGCGCGATCACTTCAAAACCTAAAGATAAAGCCGCAGCGGAACTCATTCCGGAACTTCAGGGAAAGGGACTTGTTTATTACAGCCCGATCGTTTCCATGAGACAGCATTTCAACCTCGACATTTGCATGAGACCGTGTTTAACCTACACCGGCAATCCTCTCAACTTTATCAGAAGAAAGGCGGACGGCGGAGTTGAAGAACCTAAGATCGACGTTATGATCTTCCGCCAGAACACCGAAGGACTTTACGGCGGAGTAGAATGGACGAATCCGTCGGATCAGGTATATGACGCCTTCATGACCCACAAGAAATTCGTGGACAATTTTTCTACCTGTCCGAGAGAAGAACTTGCGATATCTACAAGAATTTTCACTAAAAAATATACAACAAGGATCGTTAAAGCAGCTTTTGAATACGCTAAAAAACGCGGTTTCAAAAAGATAACAGTCTGCGAAAAACCGAATGTTATCAGGGAAACTTCCGGTATGATGCTGAAAATCGCTCAGGAAATGAGCAAGAAAGAATATCCGGAGATCTGGGTCGAGGACGTAAATATCGACGCGATGACAATGTGGCTGACAAAAAATCCGGAGAATTATAACGTCATCGTGGCCGGTAACATGTTCGGCGATATCGTATCCGACGCTTTCGCGGGACTTATAGGCGGGCTCGGATTCGCGACTTCGGCGCAGTTTAACCCTGAATCAGGCGTCGCAGTTTTCGAACCTACTCACGGCTCGGCTCCTAAATACGCGGAATTCGAGACAAGCATAGTCAACCCAATCGCCATGATATCCTCTGCTGTAATGATGCTCGAGCACATCGGCGAGAACGCGATAGCGGAAAAAATTAAGAAAGCGGTCGCAAAAGTCGTGGCTGAAGGTAAGGTCAGAGCATACGATATGATGAAGCTGAAAGGTTCTCAGGACGTTCTGAATCAGGGCGCCGCTTCAACGAAACAGATGGCCGACGCCGTCATAGCCGCTCTTTAATTAATAAGGTAAGGAGAATTTATGAACATATATGAACTCTGGCCGGAACTCAACTGGATCGAAGATAAAGATCTCAGGGAAAAAACGGCTAAGACATGGGAACTGGCGCTGGAAAAAAGCGTTCTTACCGAAAAAGACCTCATGACGATCCCGTTCACTCTTTTGTGCGGACCTGATCTGAAAGTGACTTTCATGGACCATAAAAGAAGTGTCGTTCACATAGCCAAAGCAGCCGCCGAAAAATGCAACGACTTCTACCACGGGGAGCTTCCGATCAATATGGATGTGCTGATAGCAGGCGCTATTCTCGCCGATGTGGGCAAGCTTCTGGAGTACGTTCTCGACGATAACGGAAAAGCCGTTCAGGGCAATTACGGCAAGTATCTTCGCCACCCGTTCTCGGGCGTTTCTCTGGCAGAGCAGTGCGGTGTTCCCGCGGACGTCTGCCATATTATAGCTACACACGCAGGCGAAGGCGACCTTGTCAAAAGAACAGTCGAGGCTTACATCGTGCATCACGCCGATTTCATGACCTTCGAGCCTTTCAAAGACAGGCTTAAAATAAAATAACAGGAGTCAAAATGGCTTTAACTCTTATAGAAAAGATAATAGCCCGTCATTCCGGCAATGGTTCGGTAAAACCGGGTCAGATCGTCGATATTGAGATAGACGTGAGAGCCGCGAGGGACTTCGGGGGACCGAACGTGGTCAAAAACCTTCAGGACAACGGACTGAAAGTAGAGGATCCTTCAAAAACATTCTTCACTTTCGATTGTTATCCGACCGCCTCCGACCAGAAATACGCGACCAGCCAGCAGTACTGTCGTGACTATGCAATCGACAATAATATTAAAGTATACGACGTCAACTCCGGTATCGGTACACACCTTGTGATAGAGGAAGGCCTTGCCATTCCCGGTTCGACCGTTGTTTCAACCGATTCCCACGCCAATATATTAGGTTCCGTAGGAGCTTTCGGTCAGGGAATGGGCGATCAGGACATCGCGGCGGCTTGGGCGAATGGCAAAAGTTGGTTCAAAGTACCTGAATCTATAAAGATGATCTTCAACGGAAAAAGACCGGTTGACGTGACCGCAAAGGACATCGTGCTCAACCTTCTCAACAGGTTCGGTGCCAACTCGCTTCTGGGATATTCTGTCGAACTATACGGCGAAGAGATTGATAAACTTACCCTGGACGAAAGGATCACCATAGCTTCGATGGCGACCGAAATGGGCGCGATCATTGTTATGATACCTCCTTCAGACGCGATCATGAAATACTGCGAAAGCAAAGCAGGCAGAAAACTTGAGAAGATCGCGGCAGATCCCGATGCGGAATACGCTAAAGTGATAGAACTCGATATTTCCGAATTCGTGCCGATGGTATCGCGCCCAGGTCACCCTGAAGATTCTGTCGACATCTCCACAGTACGCGGTCAGAAGATACAGTCCGCTTTTTTGGGAAGCTGCACGAACGGAAGGTACGAGGACATGAAAACCGCCGCCGACATTCTCAAAGGCAGAAAAGTGGCTCCCGGCGTCATGCTCAAGATAGTTCCGTCCACCGACGATGTGTGGAACAGGTGTCTTGAAGAAGGCATCATAAAGATTTTCAAGGAAGCCGGAGCGATGGTCTCGAACCCGGGATGCGCCGGATGCGCCGCCGGACAGGTAGGCCAGAACGGACCGGGTGAGGTCACGATCAGCACGGGCAACAGGAACTTCGCGGGCAAGCAGGGAAAAGGCAGCGTATGGCTGGCTTCCCCGGCAGAAGTTGCGGCGTCCGCTGTAGCGGGTTATATCACTACGCCCGATCAGATCCCCGACACTCCGGCAGTCTTCACACCGACCGGAAAAAGCGCTGCTACATCAGCTCAGAGAGCGGAAGTCCCGACCGACAAGCCGATGGTCTTCGAAGGCAAGGTATGGATCGTCGGAAAGGACAATATCGACACCGACATGATCTTCCACAACAGGTACCTGACCATAACAGAAATTTCGGAAATGGGACAGTATGCTTTCGACAACCTCGAGGGCTGGAAGGACTTCGCGAAGAAGGCGGAAAAGGGCGATATCGTCATCACGGGAAAGAACTTCGGCGCGGGAAGCTCGAGACAGCAGGCAGTAGATTGTTTCATCGCTCTCGGTGTCCAGATCATCATAGCGGAATCGTTCGGCGCCATCTATGAAAGGAACGCTATCAACGCGGCATTCCCGATCCTGAACTATTCAGACATTTCATCCCTTGAGTTAAAGCAGAGGGACAGAGTGAGGATCGATCTTCTTTCGGGAATACTGACAAATGTAGAGAATGGAAAGACCGTACAGATAGAGAAATTCTCGCCGGTACAGGTCGATATCTATAAAAAAGGCGGATTACTTAAATAAGGGAGTTCGTATGGCAGGAAGAACATTTGTGGAGAAAGTGCTCGGTGCTGAGAAGGGGGTGATAGTCTTCAGAAGTCCCGACATAGTGCTGACCCACGACAATACCGCAAGTATTAAAAGCACTTTCAATAAAATGGGCGGAAAGACCGTTTTCAATCCCGATCAGCTTCTGGTCGTACTTGATCACAACGCTCCGCCGACAGATTCGAAACTTTCAAACCAGTACCAGCAGATCAGAGATTTCGTCAACGAACAGGGCATAAAGAAATTCCACGACGTGGGCGACGGGATCTGCCACCAGGTGATGAGCTATTACGCGAAGCCCGGGATGATCATCGTGGGAAGCGACAGCCACACATGTACGGCGGGAGCTTTCAACGCCATGGCGGCGGGTATCGACAGGACCGAGTCAGCGGGGCTTTACAAACGCGGCAACACATGGTTTAGGGTGCCTGAATCGATGAAAGTCACTCTGAACGGGACGCTCCCTAAAGGCGTATACGCGAAAGACATCTCCCTCTGGATCATCGGTATGATCGGAGCGGACGGAGCGAACTATATGAGCATCGAGTTCCACGGTGACGGAGTGAAAAGCCTTTCGATCTCCGAAAGGATGACCCTTGCGAACCTGGCGTCCGAGATGGGCGCAAAGAACGCTGTCTTCCCGTCGGACGAAGAGCTCGTGAAATTCCTCGGAGGAATGCCGAAGAATCCGGTCTGGGCTGACGCTGACGCGGTTTATGACAAAGAGATCGAGATCAACCTGAACGAGCTGTTCCCGCTGGTAGCCGCTCCTCATCAGGTCGAGAACGTAAAATCCGTATCCGAAGTTCAGGGTAAGAAAGTCCATCAGGGCCTCATCGGTACCTGTACGAACGGAAGGATCGAGGACATCAGGATAGCCGCGGAAATATTAGACGGCAAAAAAATAGCGAAGGATTTTCAGCTTCTTGTGATCCCGGCATCAAAAAGAATATATCTTCAAATGATAGAGGAAGGGCTTATCTCTAAACTGATGAACGCAGGAGCGAACGTTCTTGCGGCTTCATGCGGACCGTGCCTCGGTACGGGACAGGGTATCCCGGCGGACAATTACACGGTCATCTCGACGGCGAACAGGAACTTCAAGGGCAGGATGGGCAACAAGAACTCTGAGATATATCTCGCTTCACCCGCCTGTGTCGCATGGTCGGCAATTAACGGCGTGATAACTGATCCGCGCGGAATAGAATCGAACGATAAATTCCCGTTCACCATTCCTCCGGCAACGACGATCGAGGTCAAACCGGAAGACAACAGGCGCGTTGAAACTGTCTGGGACTACGCAGACGCTGACAACCTTAACACCGACCAGATGTTTGCCGGCAACCTGACGTATTCCGTTCTGAGTTCGGAAGGAAAGGACATCGTTCCGCATCTTTTCAAAGGGTTCGACGTCAATTTCGCCGAGAACGCGAAAGAGGGCGATATCATGATCGCGGGAGACAACTTCGGCTGCGGAAGTTCGAGGGAGCATCCCTCAGTCGGTCTGGCATATATCGGAATAAAGGCAGTGATAGTCAAATCGGTCAACAGGATATTCTACAGATCATCCGTAAATCAGGGACTTCCGATCATCGTCGCTCCGGATATCGTGAACAGCTATAAACGCGGTGACAAGGTCGATGTTCAGTTAGACAAAGGTCTGGTAATAATTAACGGAAATGAGCATAAATTCGCTCCTCTGCCGGACGATCTGCTGGCTGTATTCAAGGCTAAAGGACTGGTAAATTATCTGAACGAGAACTAGTATAAAAAATTTCCGGAAATGAAATAAGCCCCTTTTTTGAGGGGCTTAAATTTCTGGAGGAGGAGTAATGAAGAAGTTATTGCTTGTTACGACTCTTATACAACGGCGAAAACCGATAAGTTCCAAAATAATTTAACTTTTTTCAGGCGGTGTTATGAAAATACATCTTATACAGACGGCGGTGGACGAAAAAAACACGGAAAGCAACATCGAAAATGCGGCCGCAAAGATCAAAGGGCTTAAAGGCGGCGGGATAGCAGTACTTCCGGAGCTTTTTATTTCCGGTTACGACAAAGGCAATATCGAATACTGGGGCAACAGGTGGCAGCACGCGGTCTACGAGATATCCGAAGCGGCGAAAAGCGCGAAAGTATCCGTCATTTTTACAACTCCGGTCAGTGAAAAAGGTAAAAGGTTCAACAGGGCGATCTTTATCAACGAAGAAGGAACGTTAATTTCCACTTACGACAAAATACACCTTTTCAGACTGATGGACGAAGATAAATATTTCAGTCAGGGCTCGAATCTTGAGACTTTTCCGTATGAAGAATGGACTGTCGGCATCAATATCTGCTACGATCTGAGATTTCCTGAAGGTATAAGAGCTTTATATAAAAAAGGAGCTAACCTGATCATTTTACCGGCCGCATGGCCGCACGCAAGAACGGATGTATTCAAAAAACTCTGCTTCGCCAGAGCTATTGAAAATCAGTGTTATTTCATAACATGCAACAGAGCGTCACATTCGGAATCTAAACCCACCTATGCCGGAAATTCCATGATAATTGCTCCCGACGGCGAACTTTTAGCCGAATGCGGGGTCGATGAAGATTATGCAACGGCGGAAATAAACTTAGAGAAAGTTGTCGAATACAGAAAACAGATCACCTGCATAGAGGACAGACGGGACGATATTTATTAATAATTCATTAAAAGCATTTGACAGAAGAAATAAACTTTCATAAATTTCGAACAAGAGAGACATTGGTTTATAAGGAACTTAGATTTGAAGATGAGATACACAATATCGTTGTTTTATCTTTGTATACCCATTCTACTTTTTTCACAAACTGATTATAGTTATTCTTCAAAATTTAAACTTGGGTTCGAATTAGGTAAATTTATACCACAAAATGAAAATTTCAGAGAAAATTACGATCAGGAATTTTTAAAGACTCCGATCTCGAATGTCGGATTTTTAGGATGCTACAGTAATAAGCCAAGAATAGATTATTATTTCGAATTACAGTTGATTCAAAACAATTTCGAATGGGATGAAAATATAAATCTTTTTATGATTCCTATGAATTTTGGTTTGAAATACTATTTTTATTATGAAACAGATGAAAACAAGATTATTCCATTTGTCGGAGTAGGAACAGGCTATGTTTTAAGTTTATTGACAATTAATAGTTATAAAATATATGATGAGTTAGGTAATGCTACAGAAGATGATTATATGAGAAAGTATCATGGATTAAATATTCTAATGTCTGCTGGTATTGAGTATATCACTTATTTAGGAACGGAAACTGGTTTAAAGATCGATTATTGCTATACTTATTCAGGTGATGTTGAAAATGGTGCATTAGGTAATGTTGGAGGTCTTACAATTCAACTATATGTAACTTGGGATATTAAGTTATGAAAAAAATTATTTTAATTTTACTTCTTTCTATCTTATTTATTAGCTGCGATTTCTCTACAGAACCTTCTTCTAGTGATAGAATAATATTCCAATTTCATGTTAATACTGACAATATAAATGTAACAATACAAAATATTCTTGGTGATAAAATAATTAAATTAGAAGCTATTCCTAATGAATACCCGTTTACTTATATTTGGGATGGAAAAAATGAGAATGGGGAATATGTTGAAGATGGGTTTTATATTGCTTATATAGTGATTGCATCTGATTATGAAGAAACAAAAATGATATATTTTAGCAGATAATTTTTTGAAAGTATTTTTCTTTAAATACATATTAAAACCTGATTTTTTATGTTTAATTATTGGAATAATCATTTGTTTAATGGTTTTTTATTTTATCAACGACGATTTTAATCTCGTAATAGCATGTTTCGCTATATTTATTTCATTATCAGTAAGTATGAGAAGTTATGCAATTGAAAATGATAAAATGTTTAAAGATCTTTTTGAATCGTATAATAAAAAATATGATGATAGATTTAATGACGAACTGAATGAGATAAACGATGCAATACAGATTGAAGCTGATAGCTACAAATATAAACTTGTTGTAGATTATTTAAATTTTTGTTCTGAGCAATATTTGTGGTATAAAAAGAATAGAATTCCTAAAGATGTATGGTTGTGTTGGAAAAGTGGAATGCAATTTCATTTTAATAAGAAATCTATAAAGAAAATTATCGAACAAGAGAAAGTGCAAAAGGATTCTTATTACGGTTTGTTTGAATATTTAGAATTATAAATAAGCAGATGGTATTTCTGATGATACTCTCGAGCTGTTAGGACTGCATCTTCTTCTTTTTCTCCGTAAAATATTGCATAAAATATTTTTTGACTTATCATTTTAAATGATTAAATTTGAATTTTTCAGTGCTAGCTATAAAAATTAAAATAGGCGGGAACTTATGAAACAGATCGATCTGACAAAGTACGGAATCGAAGGGGCAAAGGAAGTTTATCACAATCTTTCCTATGAAGAACTTTACAAGCACGAAACGGATCCGAAGCTGGAAGGTTTTGAAAGAGGCTTCGTAACGGAATCAGGAGCAGTTGCAGTCGATACCGGAATTTTTACCGGGCGCTCTCCGAAGGACAAATACATCGTACATGAAGATCAGAATAAAGAGAATGTGTGGTGGAAGGACGAAAGGAACAAGACTTCAGATAATAAACCGGTCTCAGAAGAAGTGTGGAAACACCTTTACGGGCTGGGGTGCAAACAGTTGACCGGAAAGAAACTTTACATCCAGGACGGATATGCCGGAGCGAATGAAGGTACAAGACTGGCTATCAGAGTGATCACCGAAGTGGCATGGATGGCTCATTTCGTAAAGAACATGTTCATCAGACCGACGGATGAGGAGCTTGAGAATTTCGAGCCCGATTATGTAATGCTCAACGCCTGCAAGACCACCAATCCTGTCTGGAAAGAGCAGAACCTCAATAGTGATGTTTTCGCGGTCTTCAACCTGAAGGAAAAAAGAGCCGTCGTGGGTGGAACCTGGTACGGCGGAGAGATCAAAAAAGGATTTTTCTCGGTCATGAACTATTATCTGCCTTTAAAACATATCGCCGCAATGCACTGCTCCGCCAATCAGGGCGAAGCTGGAGACACCGCGTTGTTCTTCGGACTGTCAGGAACCGGGAAGACAACTCTTTCAGCCGACCCGAAAAGATATCTGATTGGTGACGACGAGCACGGCTGGGATGACGACGGCATCTTCAATTTCGAGGGCGGATGCTACGCAAAAACAATAGATCTCGACCCCGCTAAAGAACCCGATATTTACAAAGCCATAAAAAGAGACGCCCTCCTTGAGAACGTGGCATTCGACGACAACGGAAAGCTCGACTATCACGATACTCATAAAACAGAAAACGGAAGGGTCTCATATCCGATCTATCACATTGACAAGATCGTAAAGCCAGTTTCTAAAGGCGGACATCCGAAGAATGTGATCTTCCTTTCAGCTGATGCTTTCGGTATCCTTCCGCCCGTTGCAAAACTCTCCATGGGTCAGACTAAATACTATTTCCTCAGCGGGTACACGGCCAAAGTAGCGGGAACTGAAAGAGGAATAACAGAACCGGTTCCTTCGTTCTCGGCATGTTTCGGAGCGGCGTTCCTTCTTCTTCACCCGACTGTTTACGCGGAAGAACTGATCCGAAAGATGGAAGAGCACGGTTCTACGGCATGGCTTGTTAACACCGGCTGGATCAAAGGAAAATACGGAGTAGGAGAGCGTATCAGCATCAAGGCTACAAGAGCCATCATCGACGCAATACTCGACGGATCACTGCTGAACGCAGAATACCAGACGATGGAAGTGTTCGGACTTCAGATTCCTAAAGCCGTTAACGGAGTAGATCCTTCACTGCTTAATCCGAGAGATCAGTGGGCAGATAAAGAAGCCTACGACAGGGAAGCGAAAGGACTCGCGGCAAGGTTCGTCAAGAATTTCGAGAACTACACTAATAATGATGACGGAAAAGCTCTCGTTCAGTTCGGACCCAAAGCTTAAAAGATTATTATGTAAAATATTGATGAAGGCGGAATTGATTTTCCGCCTTTTTTATTTGTTTTGAACCTGTTTTGTGGTTATTATATATAGAACACAAAGCATGAGGGTTTAACTATGGATTTTCAAATATTTATGATGAGGATAGGAGCGGCATTTTTTGTGGGATTTCTGATAGGACTGGAGCGTGAACTGAGGCATAAGAAAGCAGGTCTCAGAACGAATACTCTGGTTGCTGTCGGTGCCGCGGTATATGTACTCATATCACTTTCACTTATGAGTGCGGATTCCGGTGCCACGGCGAGGATCATAGGGCAGGTCGTGACCGGGATCGGGTTCATCGGCGCCGGTGTGATCATACACCGGGAAGCTGATATTCTGGGAATTACAACAGCAGCCACGATCTGGTGCAGCGCCGCCATGGGATGTCTTGCAGCAACAGGCATGTTCAAAGAGCTTGCAGTATGTACCGCGGCTGTGCTTTTCGTCAACAGAGGAATGTATTATATAGAGAATGTGATCGGCCGTCATAACGGAAAGAACGATATTGGTGAAAAATAAACCGGATAATAAATGATAACAGGATTCAGGACACTGTTCGACGATAATCCGTTCTTTACTCTAACGGTGTTGATGGCCCTCGGTATATCATTCGGGTATCTGGCAAAGTTCGTACGCCTGCCCAAGATCACGGGTTATATAACTGCCGGCATTCTGGTCGGAGAACCTGTACTCGGTCTGGTCACGAAAGATATTACTGACGGATTTTCAGGTATCAGTTATATAGCTCTTGGACTCATGTCATTTACTATCGGCGCTCACATCGACTTCCACAAGCTCAAGAACTCTGGTAAAAGAGTCGTTTCAATATCAGCCGGAGAAATAGCTGCTACATTCATTCTGGTATTCGCGGTCTTCTACTTTTTCATACTGGACAACCTTTTCCTTTCACTTCTCATATCCTCGATCTCAGTATCGACATCTCCCGCAGCGATCGTTTCGGTTGTGAAAGAAACAAAATCGAAAGGTCTTTTCGTGAACACACTGATGCCGGTGGTTGCAATAAATAATTTCACGGCGATCGCACTGTTCAGTCTTGTTCTCGGCTCCAGATCGATACTTACCGGCACAAGTCTGCCTGTCCTTTCGATAGTTCTCAGCATGATCGAGGAGCTTTCTCTAGAGCTTATTATCGGGATCAGCTGCGGACTTTTTATTAAATATTTCGCGGAAAAGAACACGGATTCGGACAAGCTTATTCTTACTTCAGTACTGATAGCCGTATTTGCCTCGACCGGACTTTCCAAGGCTTTCAGCCTGAATAATATGCTTCCGAACATGATCGCCGGTATGACGATCATAAACACAAGTTCGTACAGGAAGAAGATACTTACTGTTTTTGAGGATATCGAATATATCATCATCATCATTTTCTTTACGGTCGCCGGAACGCATCTGCATGTTAAAAGTCTGGCGGTTACAGGCTATATGGCTCTCGTATACGTATTGATCAGGGGCGGAGCGAAAGCATCGGGAGGTACGCTAGGGGCTTATCTTTATGGCAGCCCGAGGAGGATATATCAGAACATCGGCGTATCGCTGCTGCCTCAGGCAGGCGTCGCGATCGGACTCGTTACTCTTGCGGCGAACGTTGACGGTATCGAGGATATACAGCGGTTCCTGACTACGCTCGTACTTGCGACGGTAACTCTTAACGAGCTTATAGGCCCTCTTGCTACGAGGTATGCGCTCGGTAAATGCGGCGAAGTGAACAGGAACAGACCTCAACTTATCGAATTCATATCGGAAGAGTTCATTAATCCGCATATCAAATCCCGTACTAAGAAAGAAGCTATCGAAGAGATGGTGGATTTTTTCATCAGATCGCACAAAGGTTCGAAAAAGTTCAGGGAGGACATTCTCAAAAGCGTAATGGAAAGGGAGAACGACATGTCTACGGGCATAGGTAAAGGTATTGCCATCCCTCACGGAATAGTCAGATCAGGCCCGATCATCTGGGGGGCTCTCGGATTATCAAAGGAAGGTGTAGAGTTCGATTCTCTTGACGGAAAGCCTGTCCATCTGATAATTCTGATCGTAACGCCGAGGGAACATAAAGCGGATATGCACCTCTCGGTACTCAGCGAAATATCAAAAATGATATCGAACGATGAGATCAAGAACAAACTTTTCAGATGCAGTTCAGCGGATCAGGTATGCGAGATCCTGACCGAGCAGGAACATAAACATTTCAATTATTTTCTGGACTGACAGGTTCAGGCTCGATCTTAGACTTCAAAAAAGCGATCACTTCCTCTTTTTTATCCTGCGGTATACGAAGTAAGATGCCTCTGAATGAATCCATCCTCGTTTTGTACCTGTAAGGCGAAAGAAAAACACCGTTCTTGTCGTTGTAGACTTTCTTATAATATCCGTATTCGTGTCTGACCTTATAGAAAAAGCGGTCGACTATCAGGCCTTTTTCGTAAAGTGCGTATTTGAACGGGAAAAATATCTCCGTAAGGGAAAGTATAGTCAGTATAAGAGCTATCATACCGAAAGTCGGATTGAACATATAATAAATGAAAATGTTGACGAGGAAGACAACGAGAACGCCCTTGAAGAACGTCCGCGGATCGTCCTTTAAAGTGTTCTGTACGAATAAATATACCGGTTTTTTGTCATTATTCATTTTGATATCCTCAAAATTTTGTTAAATTTATGCAATGAATAGTAAAATTACAAGGTAATAAATGCCGGTCGGGAAACATATAATATTCGGAGATGCGGGCAAAGAACTTGGACTTCTTTTGAAAGATAGTGATGTTGTAATAATTACCGACGCGAACGTGAACGGTATTTATGGCGATAAGTTGTTCGGGAACGCGAAAGTGATCGTGCTCGGTATCGGGGAAAGAACTAAAACCCTTAGGACGATCGACAGAATTTACTCGAAACTTATTGAATATAAGACTGACAGACATTCCGTAATTATAGCTGTCGGGGGCGGGATCGTGTGCGACACCGCGGGTTTCGCGGCGGCTACTTTCAAGCGCGGGACGGGGCTTGTTCTGGTACCGACGACGCTGCTCGCGCAGGCAGACGCGGCGATCGGCGGAAAGAACGGTGTGAACGTGTCCGGGTTCAAAAACCTCGCAGGGACGTTCAGGCAGCCGGACAGGACGATCATCGACACGAAATTCCTGAAAACGCTCGCTCGAAAAAATTTCAACAACGGTACCGCCGAGATAATCAAGACCGCCGCGATATACGACAGCGCTTTCTTCAATTCACTCGAAAGGAAAGCTTTGTTCGAACTGACCGGTAAACAGCTTGAAACAGTAATAAGGAAAACTGTAGGTATAAAGAACGCGATCGTTAGGGATGATCCGGAAGAGAAGGGCATAAGGAAAATACTGAATTTCGGGCACACGATCGGACATGCGCTGGAGCTTAACCTAAACCGGATGAGGCACGGCGAAGCTGTGTCCGTCGGTATGGCTGCCGCGTGCGCGATATCGCAGAAACTCGCAGGATTCACTCTGGAAGAATCGCTTAGGGTTGACAATGTCTTAAAGCTCAACAGACTTCCTGTTAAGATACCGGAACTTCTTTCCGTCGCGAAACTGATGGAATCCGTTGTTCAGGACAAGAAAAAATCCGGCTGCTCGCTGGACTTCGTATTATTGGAAAGTATCGGTCATCCTGTGATCAAGAGGTTGGAAATTAAAGTAATTGAAGGTATAATTAATGATATTCGTTAGTATTTCAAATCCCGATATAGCTAAATGCATTGAACTGATCAAACGTTATAAAAACGTAGAACTCCGGCTTGATCTGATAAATCCGGATATAGATGATATCGGTCTGCTGATCTCGGAAGCCGATACTTCAATATGCACATACAGGGACATTTCAGATCCGCATAAAGCGTACGACTATACAGCTACATCTCTGGAACTCGGAGCCGATATTGTTGATTACAACCTTGAGAACAGTTCGGATATGATAAGGCAGATTGTTACCTGCGCTCAGAAGAATGAAAAAATGGTCATGCTTTCATACCATAATTTTGAACTGACGCCTGATGACGAATTGTTGAACGGGCTTATAGCTGAGGCGCTTGTTTATTCTCCTGACCTGATTAAAATTGCGTGTTTTTCAAATGGCGATGATGACAGTGAAAGGATGCTTGCCTTGATGAAGAAAAGTGAAAAAGTGATCCCTGTTCCGATGGGCGATACAGGCCAAAAGGGAAGGCTAAAAGCTTATTTTTACGGATCACCCATAGTTTATGCCTATCCCGACGAGGAAAAGCCGACCGCGCCTGGACAACTCCCCTTCTCGGATTATAAAGATATGGATAAAATTATCGGGATCATTTACCGGTAGACCCGAATCCGCCCTCGCCCCTTGAAGTCTCACCGAGTTTATCAACTTCCTCGATCTCTGCCCTGAATACGGGTTTTATGACCATCTGCGCTATTTTCATGCCGGTTGTTATATGGAAATCTTTCTTTGAATGGTTTATAAGAATGATGCCGACCTCTCCGCGGTAGCCTTCGTCGATAGTTCCTGGTGTATTGAGGACCGTAATGCCGTCTTTTAAAGCGAGACCGCTTCTGGGTCGGATCTGGGCTTCGGTATCGGGCGGGAGTTCGATCTTTATTCCTGTCGGAATAAGTGCGGACCCTCCGGGCTGCAGGATCATGTCGGCAGCGGAAAATACATCCATTCCCGCGTCTCCGGGGTGCGCGTATTCGGGCAGACGGGCATGTTCATTTATCTTTTTAACTTTTATCTTGTACATTATTCTTCCTTTTCAGTTTTTCCGCAATCCGGGCACAGTCCGAACACTTCGAACCTGTAGTCGGTCATAGTAAATCCGTTCTCTTCGGCTGTGCTTCGCGCGATATTTTTGAACGATCCCTTGTCGAACTCTATGAATTTTCCGCACTTTTTACATATCAGATGATGATGGAATTTTTTCTCTGTACCGGCAAGTTCGTAATGGAAGTGGTTCTCTCCGAATTTCGATTTTCTCAATATACCGATCTCGGAAAAAAGCGTCAGATTCCTGAAAACAGATGCCCTTGATACTCCAAGGTCTCTTTTCGAAAGTTCGAAAAAGATGGTGTCGGCCTCAAAATGTTGCATAAGTCCGTTTGAAGGATCGCAGAGAAAATCAAGAAGCTTGTCTCTTGGTGCTGAATGCCTAAGACCTTTTTTTGTCAGGAAATCATCGAGTATTTTGAAGTAATATTTTAAAGTTATGCTTTCCATTATGGAAATGAATGCAAATAAAAAAAAAAAATCAAGTTTTTTATACCCTGGCTCATCATTTGACCTACCCCCCGTGTTATTATACAGTCGGAAGTTGAAATAAAGGACGGAAAAACAAAATGCTGCAGGTGTCGGATTACATAGTAAAAAAATACGGAAGGGCGGAATTCCCCAGAGAAACGCTGATGGATGGAAGGATAGACGAACTCGGGACGCAGGACCTGATGGCGGTCATTATCGGAACCGGATCGAAACATGAGAACGTTTTCGCTCTGTCGGAGAGGATAATAAAAGAATACGGATCAAAAAACATTGCCGAAACAAGAGATCCCGCGCATATCAGCAGGACTATGAAGATAAGTTCACTGAAAGCGGCAAAAATAGTGGCGGCCTTTGAACTGGGAAGGCGGTTTTTCGGACAGAATGGCAGAAAAAGAACGGTAATAAGAGGGCCTGAAGATATATATGAGTACGCCAAGGATATGAAAAGCCTGATCAGGGAACACTTCAGGGGCATCTATCTCAACACGAAGAACTGCGTCATTCACGACGAGAACATAAGCATCGGTAACTTGAGCGGAACACTGGTACACCCTCGCGAAGTGTTCAAGTCTGCCATAGAATGCTCCGCCGGCTCGATCATCGTCGTTCACAACCATCCATCAGGTGAATTCGAGCCGTCAGCACATGATGACGGTATTACGAAAATGCTGAAGGAATCGGGAGAAATACTTCAGATACCTCTGGTCGATCACGTAATAATAGCGGAGAACGGATACTACAGTTATAATAAGGAGAGAAGAGTATGAAGAACACGGTCGGATTCGGACAGAAAGGAAGCTGTTTTTTAGCGGAATGTGAAGAGATAACGTCAGAAACATATAATGAGATAAAAGAGTTTTGCAAGCTCAAGGTACTTTCGGGCTATTCGCCGGAATCGGGGATCATCATCAGCGCAAAGGACGAGATCCGCTACCTGACTTTAGGCGGGATCGCGGGAAATGTTTTCCCTCTTCATTTCAGGCAGCATTACAGTTACGTTCTCGAATTTTAGGTTTGACAATAAGGGCATTACAGGTTATTTTTCACGGTCAATTTATATCGGGGGAACGGTACCGGAGAAATGGATATTAAAGAAGAAGTTTCGATCGTCAGAAAAATAATACGGCTGTCGCTGCCTGTGATGCTCGGTGAGATTATGTTCTCGATCCTGAACTTCGCGGACAGGTTCTTCATCGCGAAGCTGGGGATAGACGAATCAGCCGGAGCGAGCCTGAGTTCGACCGTTCTCTGGGTGCTTCTGACAGTAAGCGCTCTGATAACCGGGGGAGCCGTGGCTCTCGTAGCCAGAAAGACCGGCGAGAACGACACGGCGGAGCGTTCGAGAAGCGCGGAGCAGTCTCTGTTGCTGGCGCTTGTACTGGGGCTCTTCCTCGGGATCGCGGGGCATTACGCATCGGGCGGCATAATGGCCTTCTATAACGCCACTGCCGAAGTGGAGAGGCTCGGTACGGTCTACCTGGCTACGATCATCCTCGGATACCCGATGGTGATGCTAGCGCATACCTCGGCGGCCGTGTTTCAGGCGAGCGGAGACACCAGGACGCCCATGAAGATATTCGTCGGCATGAGCGTTCTGAACATGATACTTGACCCGATGATGATCTTCGGTTTCTGGAAGATACCCGCGATGGGCGTACAGGGAGCGGCGCTCGCGACCGTAATCGCTGAAGCTGTCGCCTGTACGATCATGCTGATCACTATATACTCGCACAAGGAATTCGGGCTGAGCGTTCTTAGGACTTTAATTCCTAACTTCAGCATGATAAAGAGGATACTCAGGATCGGCGGCTGGAGCGGACTTAACAGTCTTTCGAGACCTTTATCGGCTATAGTCCTCCAGAGGATAATCACATTTCACGGAACTGCGTGCGTAGCCGGATTCAGCTTCGGCATACAGTGGATATCGATAATCTTCATTTTCATGCAGGGAATGAGGATATCCATCTCGTCACTGGTCGGTCAGTTTTTGGGAAAAGGAGATATAAAAGGTGCTGAGGACACTACTAAGGCGGGACTGCAGTTCGGATACGCGTTCGTATCTGTCGTCGCTGTCGTCGGGATTATCTTTTCAGGCGAGGCGATAAGCGTATTCACTACCGACGAGTCAGTAGTCAGAGCCGGTCAGGGGTATCTTATAATAATATTTATGGGTATGTTCTTCGATGTGCTGATGACGGTCTATTCGGCAAGTTTCAACGGTGCCGGGAATACCGCTCCTCCGACTATTGCGGCTTTTTTCGCGAACTGGGTTGGAAAGATAGGTTTTGCTATGATCACTACATATGTGTTCGGTCTGGGAATAAACTGGGTCTGGGCGGGAATATCGCTGTCGATGGTGATCGAAGGTCTCGGTCTGGCGTACTGGCATAAAAAAGGATACTGGAAATTAAAGAAGGTCTGATAATTAATTCTGCAAAAATGATTAAAGGAAATTATTGACAAAAGATTTGAAATTATTTAACTTCAAAATTGTGGTGGAAAACCAGTTAAAATCAATAAAAAGGAGCTGAAATGCCTCATAAGATCACTGACAAATGCGTTGCATGTGGAGCATGCAAACCTGAATGCCCCGTTGAATGTATAACCGAAGGCGATATTTATGTAATCGACGCAGGCGCCTGCATCGACTGCGGAGCGTGCGCTGCCGTTTGTCCTTCCGACGCTATAGAACAGGAATAGTATATTCCATATAATACGATAAAAAGACCGTTCACGGACGGTCTTTTTTTATTTCTTTTGAACAATTTTCATAATAACTGCAAGAACAGCATCCGGAGCTGTTACAGTTCTTCCCCGTGTTCTTTAGTCGCAGAATAATATATACTGCCGAAATGATTACGGTTATTATGACAACAATGTACTGTATCATAAGAGTTTGCCTATATTGAATATCAGGAATGAGACTGTCCATGCTGCGGAAGTCGTGAAGAGCGCGGAGAACAAAGCCCAGCGCCATTTGCCGGTCTCGTTCTTTATGGCCGTAACGGTAGCAATACATGGTAGATATAACAGCACGAATATAAGGAATGAAAAAGCTTTAAGACCGTGTGAACTGTTATGATCGAAAGACTGAGAGTTTCTCAGCTTTTCCTGAAGATCTGCCCCGTCCCCGTCTCCGTGCAGTATCGCTAGCGTGCTGACTACGATCTCTTTGGCGGCGAACCCCGTAACTATGGCAACGTTGCTTTTCCAGTCGAACCCCAGCGGCTCGAATATAGGCCCGGCTGCTTTTCCGATCCTGCCTATATATGAGTTTTCAAGAACTGATGATTCCGAAATATTTACACCGTTGTCCGTTCTCGGAAAATGACTGAGTGCCCAGACTATGATCGATGCCGCAAGAATTATCCCTCCCATTTTTTTCAGGTACTGATAAGCTTTGTCCCACATGTGGAAAACGGTCGATTTTAGGGTCGGGATCCTGTACGGCGGGAGCTCCATTACGAAAGGGGCGTCCTCTGTCCTGAACATCGTTTTCTTCAGGATCAGAGCGGAAAGCATGGCTACAGCAACCCCGACAGCGTAAACTATGAACAGCATAAAGGCAGGATTGTCAGGGAAGAAAGCCCCGATTATGAGAATATATACGGGAAGTTTCGCTCCGCACGACATAAACGGAATGATCATCATTGTAACGAGCCTGTTCTTTCTGCTGTTGATGGTCCTTGTCGCCATTATCGCTGGGACAGAACATCCGAATCCGATCAGCATAGGTATGAAAGATCTTCCGTGAAGTCCAATTTTATGCATTACTTTGTCGACTATGAAGACCACCCTGGCCATGTAGCCTGTATCCTCGAAAAAAGATATAAAGAAGAAAAGTATCAGAATGTTAGGCAGAAAAACGAGAACTCCTCCGACTCCTCCGATTATCCCGTCGATAACCATGTCTTTAAATAAGCCGTCAGGAAAATGATCAGTTAAAAATGAAGATGAAAACGATATCAGGTATTCGATCAGTCTCATCGGGTATTCTCCGAGCGTGAAAGTCGACTTGAACATCAGCCACATAAGTGCAAGAAATATAGGTATGCCCCATATTTTGTGCGTAGCGAACTCGTCTATTCTTTTGGACCTTTTCGATGCGGGTGTGGCGGAGTTTATCTTCAGAGTTTCCAGTAAAGCTCCCGAGATGAACCCGTATTTAGCATCCGTAATGATGTTTTCCGGCGGGTCTTCATAGTGCTTCGCGATCACATCATGTTCTTTCTTTACTGCCGCCATGATCTCGTCGAAATTGGATGAAGCTTTCTTGACCCTTGAAATGAAATCAGGATCGTTCTCAAGGAGTTTTATAGCTGTATATCGGGGAGATATTTTTGAAAGGAAGATGATATTCGTATCTTTCGAAAGTATGTTCCTGATGTTTGTAATCGAATCCTCTATCGGATGCCCGTAATTGATATGAACGTGCCTGATGCCTGATTCTGTGTCGTTATAACACGAAATGATCTTGGAGATCAGCGATTCGATCCCGATGTTTCTGGCGGCCACAGTGGGGACGAAAGGTATGCCGATCATTTTTCCGAGCATTGTATGGTCGAACTCAGTTCCGGAATTTTCAAGCTCGTCGAACATGTTAAGTGCAACGATAACTTTCAGGTCCATATCTATCAGCTGGGTCGTAAGATAAAGATTCCTTTCGAGATTCGAGGCGTCCACCACGTTCACAACGATGTCGGGTATGTCATCTATAATGAAATCGTGAACGACCTTTTCGTCGTCACTGTAGGAAGTGAGCGAGTAGGTACCCGGAAGATCGGTTATTGAGATCACATATTCGCCCGATTTTACCTCCGCAGTTTTTTCACCTACTGTAACGCCGCTGTAGTTTCCGACCCTCTCTCTAAGTCCCGAGATATAGTTGAAAAGCGTTGTTTTTCCGCTGTTGGGATTGCCTGCCAGCGCCACTTTTATCTTTCTGCATTTACCGTTTTCGGGCCTGTTCCTGAATTCTGATTTGATGACCGGCAAACCTGAAGCTCCGCATTTATCGTTGTGTCTGTGTTTTCCTTCGGATACTTCGATCAGTTCGGCTTCCTGCTTTCTCAATGAAACATTGTAGCCCATGATACGATATTCGACCGGATCCTGCAGAGGGGCGTTCTTGATAACTTCGACTTTCTTACCCTCAATGAACCCCATTTCCTGAATACGATGTCTGAAAGAACCAATTCCGCGAATTTTCTTGATAATGGCGCTGCTTCCGGTATTAAGATCAGAGAGCTGCAACGGCACTCCTTAATGAAACTTAATCTCATTAAATATAAGTATAAGCTATATACTTTGCAAGAAAA
>QKDR01000038.1 GCA_003252515.1 Candidatus Delongbacteria bacterium
GTATCACTTATTCTAAGCGGAACCGGCGGAATACTTTATTTTATAAAAGACAAAAAGACCGTATGAATACGTTCTTTTTTTATATTCGATACAGAATCTTTATTTAAGATCTACCCCTCCAAGCATATTCTTATTTTGAAGGGCATGAATAAGCTCGTTCCTGTCAACAGCTTTTGCAAGGGCTTCTTCGATCGTTATTACACCTTCTTTAATGAGATCAATGAAAGATTCATTCATTAGTTTCTGACCCTGACCTTTACCTACTTCCATAATTGACGGTATCTGGAAGTTCTTACTTTCCCTGATCAGGTTCGATACTGCAGAAGTAACAATAAGTGTTTCATAGACCGCGACTCTTCCTCCTGCTTCTTTTTTACAGAGCATCTGTGATACGACACCGACAAGAGAATCTGCTAACATGGCTCTTATCTGATTCTGCTGGTTTGAAGGATACTGGTCGATGATCCTGTCGACTGTACCGACAGCTGTATTTGTATGCAGTGTTCCGAACACAAGATGTCCGGTCTCTGCCATCTCTATAGCTATAGAAATTGTTTCAAGGTCCCTCATCTCCCCTACAAGGATAACATCGGGGTCTTCCCTTAATGCGGCTCTCAAAGCTTTCTTAAATGACTGGGTATGAACACCTACTTCTCTCTGATTAATCAGACATGCTTTATTCTGATGAACAAACTCGACCGGGTCTTCGATAGTTATAATATGTTTTCTAAAATTTCTGTTCACATAATCAATTAAAGCTGCCAGAGTAGTCGATTTCCCGGATCCGGTAGGTCCGGTTACAAGGATCAACCCCTTAGGAAGTGAGCACAGTTCAATAACATGCTTCGGTATTCCCAGTACTTCAGGAGGAAGTATCTTAAAAGGTATCTGTCTGAAAACACCTCCGACGCCTCTGTGATCACGGAATATATTTGATCTGAAACGGCATAATCCTTCTATTTCATAAGCATAATCGGAATCGTTAGTTGCCTTAAATTCATCAATATTTTTCTGCGGTGTTATATAATTGATAATAGGCCACATATCGTCTTCAGTAAGCTCTGGAAAATCTTCAAGTTCAACCATTTCACCGTCAAGTCTGAGCATCGGTCTTGTACCGCTGCATATATGGAGGTCGGAAGCCCCGTTTTCGATCATGTACCTGAGCATATCGTCTATACCAACGCTTCCGCCGGACTGCGCGGTCTGGGTTCTTGAGGCGCCGGCCACTTCATTTTTATTGGATGATCCCGGTTTAACAATCTCAAATATGACTGCTTCGTCACTTCTTTTAACCTTTATTGCCTTTCCGCTGAGATTAAACTTATCTGCATTGCCGAAGAAATCATCGCATTCCGCCTTCATTGTTTTCATCTCGTTCTGACCTAGTGGAGTCTGTGACATGAATTTATTCTGACCGGCAATAACCATATAAGGAGGTTCCCCGACCTTAAGAACAGTTTTCTCAGCATCTCTGGAAACCATCATATTCAGTATCTTCTCTATATTACTCATATTATCTCCACCTTGTTTATTTTGTTCTTATTTATATAAACACGTTTACTGTCCTTGAGAAAAGAAAGGAAATTCTTATCCGTGTTCAGAAAATCAATAGCTCTTGATTTATTGCCCGGAAGGTCTTCATGTATTGTAAATTCGACTTTCTCGCCTGTGATGAACTGAATTATCAAATCTTCTTTTTTAGTATCAGTTTCAATTGTTTCAAGCTCATAGACATAGAAAATAGAATCGACGTTCAGGATCGCGAACTGCTGGATTTCGTTCATGATCATAGCAGGTATGAACTGGGATTTATCGTTCAGTATCTCCAGAACTGTCTCTTCACCGGTATGATAAGCTGAAAAGTGATTTAAGAACAGGATCATGTTGGTTTTTTTTATTACACCGCCGTCCTTGAAAGCTATTTCGACTTCCTTCTTCAGTTTAGGGATATTTAATTCTTCCATATATTTCTCCGTTTATGAATTAACATTATCAAGAAGTGTCTTGTAATACAGAAATCCTGCCATCATTGCCTTTTCATCCGGGTTATATGACTGATGATGCAGTCCGAATGAAGTGTTTACGTCATTTCCCGCACCCAGCCACGCTATAGCTCCGGGAACCCTGTCGGTCATAAAACCGAAATCCTCACCGGTCATTTTCTTTTCACAGTCAATGACAGTAATACCTTTTCCGAAATCTGTTGCTTTGATCTTTTCCGCGACTGATATGCTGTTCAGCGCAGGTATATATTCACTGTGTATGATGAGTTTTGCTTTTATTCCGAAAGCTATTGAAACTGAATTAGCAGCGTCTTTGAGTTTGTTCTTAATTGTATCAAGATCGTCCTTATAATAAGATCTTGCGGTCCCTTTTATAACTGCTGTAGAAGGCAGAATATTCGCTGCTTCCCCTGCATGGATCATCCCTACTGATATGAGATTTTCATGCACCGGGTCCAGAAATCTGGGAACAATGGAATTTATAAGATTAATAAGAAAAACCGATGCTGTTACAAGATCGTTGTTGAGATGCGGAACCGCAGCATGACCTCCCTTACCTTCAAGACCGATCTCAAATTCGATCGTGCCTGCAAACATTTTACCGTCGTTCAAAGCGATCGTACCGACCGGGAACTCAACGGTATTGTGAAGAGCGTATATTTCCTTAACTTTATACTTTTCGAATAACCCTTCTTTTACTATAAGCTCTCCCCCTCCGAAACCTTCTTCTGCAGGCTGAAAGATAAGAATAATATTTCTATCGGGAGATGTACTTTCGATATATTCTGCAAAAGTCAGCATCATCGCCATATGCAGGTCATGACCGCATGCATGCATGAATCCTTCGTGCTCGGACGAGAAATCAAATCCTGTCTCTTCTCTTATCTTCAGACCGTCAATATCCGTTCTGAAAGCAATGTAATCACAATTACCATGCTCGTAAACAGCAATAATACCTGTTCTTGCCACCGATTCTGTTCTGAAGGAAGCCAGTTTCTCAAATACACTGCGGATATAATTACCGGTTTTGATCTCGTTGTAGGCTGTTTCCGGTATTTTATGCAGTTCTCTGCGGTGGTGTACCAGGCGATCAAAGTAATTATTCATCTGAATTATTCCTGAAAATTCTTTTATCTGAATATAATTTCAACTTAATCTCATTTCAAGTCAATTAATAAAATATTTCTTAGAAAAACCCTGTTACAGAAAAAGTAACGGAATTGAAAATACCTCCATACTCAGTAGTTTCCGAATCTCCGATAAAAATATTCGAGTTGATCTTGATCGAAATGTTTTCATGGAACGAGTATTCAAGACCGGGGATCAGAACTGAAGAAACGTCGTCAAGATTGACGATATTGAGGATCGAAGCTGTATAATCGTCAAGGAATATATAAGATAGAACTAGGGCAGAATAATTTTGCGCAAGACCTGACATCTCGCCTCCGCTCAGTCTTGTAAAGGTCTGCAGATCATAATCCTTATAGCTCTTCTCGCCAAGTCCGTTAAAATAATACTCCCCGAGGATATAAAGTCCGTTATTGAACGTGTAATCGAATCCTGCAGTGATCTGAACATACGATGAATCGGTATCGGACATTTCCATACCATTATACCTTGGATTAAAAAAAGCAGCTTCCGCATGTATTCCGATCTCGTTAACGATCTCCCCCGAAAGATCTGCCCCCATCTGGAGTTTTTCCGGTATTCCGAGAAGCTCACCGTCGTCGGTCTTATCTCTTATACCGGAAAATGAATATTCGAATCTGCCGGCAGTTGATTTGAACCTGGCTCCGTATTTCCAGTGATCGAAATCACTTCCGGGTGACGAAATGACCTGTAGAGACGAATTCTCCCCGAAATAGAAACTGAGATTGGCTGCAAGTACTCCTATCTTAGCGGCTTCCGCATTTAGAGGATCTTTTATGTTCCATACGTCCGTCGGATTGAAAGCGTAGCCTGTTCCCCATGCTATCTGCTGCTTTCCGAACACAAGGTCAGCCGAATCGAAATACAGCTTTATAAGCGCTCTGTCCAGAACGAGAGTTTCTTTCGGATAGAACGAAGAGTATGATATGTGGCTGAAGTATCCTGACGAATAGATATCCATAAGTTCATCGATTACATCCTGCTGTACCGGATCAAGAGATCCGTAAAGTTCGTTAAAATATGTATTGATGAGTTTATAGTATATACTGCCTTCTTTAAAGGTATGGAAAGGATCCAGAGGCTGAAGGTTGTAGTAATACAGAAGGTGAGCTTCTATCTTCCCTTTATCCGATATATCATAATTCCCTTCCAGCCTGAAAAGGGCGTTAGAAGAAGTCACTTCGCTTTTACCGTCAAAATAATTCATTTTCGATTCAAGATAACCTCCGAGTTTAAGATTGTCATCTCCGGCCGGGAAAAGTGCAGCTGTTACTATTATTACGATGATATAAAATGTTCTCATGGACGACCCCGGAATTTCTTATCTTTTTAGATATCTTTCAGTGAACATATCTTCATCCAGCTCTATATCGAATTTTATCTCTTCGGTCCTGATCACAGTTCGCGAATCTTTCTGGACGTCCCGCATCTCCACTTCAGATGCGGTCCAGTAACCGTCCTTTTTTTCGATCCCTCTCACACTGAGTTTCTTCCAGAGGTTATTCTCATCATCATAAAATTCTCCGCCTCTTGCAAGAAAATTAGCCTTGTCTATCCAGATATAGAATTTACTGTACGAGTTGTCGCCGTTTTTAGCGGAGAACATTATTTTGTAACATTCAGCGTCACCGAACACTTCTTCTCCTGAAAGACTGTAATTATAGTCCTTTCTGTTGTCGCTCATAGACATATCGTCATAAGAAAAATCTGAACCGTTAGCGGATTGTTTTTTCTGGTGAGACGCGATCTTTCTGACCCTGTTAGTTCTGTTTGAGTAGAACCATATATCATCTCCGTCGTTAAGCATCAGGATCTTCATACCGCTTATTCTTTTGGGTTCGGTATATATCATCAGGGTCTTCTCGTTACCGTTCGCCGAATAACCTTCCATCTTTGATATTTTTACGCTCCCGTCCGACTTATAAACTTCTTCTGTATTGACGGAATATGATGTTTTAAAATTATCGTTTGCTTCGCTTTTATCAAGTATCTCGTCAACTGTCAAAGCAAATGAGCTGCAAGCGAAAAAAACGAACAGTATTGACACGGATATCCTCATGTTACTTCTCCTTTTTTCTGAACTTATCCTTTAACGAAACCATAGCCGGCAGAAGGAACGCGGAACTCAGAAAACACGACCCGACTCCTAAAACAAGTACCGTACCCATACTGGCGAGCCCTCTATGCGTGGCAAGTCCTATTGAACCGAACCCGATCATCGTAGTAAGTGATGTGAGCAGAATAGCTTTTCCGGTAAATCTCGTCACCTTATCCATAGAATCCTTTCCTTCTATAATATATCTGTGGAGCATATGGACACCATCGTCTATTCCTATCCCTATTATTATCGGAAGAGCCATGAAATTATTAATATTAAGTTTCATTTTGAAAAGGTACATGAGGCCGAGCATCCAGACGGCTCCCACAAAAAGAGGGACAAGAGCTATCAGAGTATATTTCAGTGATCTGAAATCCATAAGAAGCAGAATAAAAATAACGATCGTTCCGAGAATTACAGAAAGTGTACCTTTATCTTTTATAAGATCGATGAAAATAAGCATCAGGATAGGCATGCCTGTAATTCTTGAATCCACCTTGGACGTCTGTTCGTAGAAGCGTCTGAGGTTCTTCTCTTCCCAGATATTCGATTTAGGATACACAGAAATGAGCAGTTTGCCGTTTTTTTCATTAACATATCTGTCTCTGATCGATGAAGGCAGACTTTCAAACGATACTGTCGCGGTATCGGTAATATTATACAAAAATTTCCGTAATTCCGGGATATAAGCTTTCTGGAATCCCGTAATGAATTCCGCCGCATCCGGATCGCCGCTGATCCTGTTCATTATTTTCAGAATATTACTGTCCTCATCTTTCTTTCCTACTATCTCATCACATTTAACCGTTATCTTATTTTTAAGTCCGGAACCGGCGATGGATAATTCCCCGATCTCGACAATGTTATAATGAAGTCTCTGAAGCTCAGACACGATCTCATCTACCGTTCCCTGACCCGCCCTTTCAGGAATTATCTGTTTTTCAAGTCCTGTTCTGTAATCATTAAGCTGAATTTTATTCTTCGCCTGCTCCTCTTCACTTTCAAAAAATTCTGTAATACAATCTATCTTTCCGATGATCTCAGTCCTGTCGGCAAGCTTTTTAAGCTCTCTGACCTTTATTCTGGCCGAATCGATACGGCTTACCGAGAACATGGCAAAATCGGGAGATATTTCAAGTTTAT
>QKDR01000019.1 GCA_003252515.1 Candidatus Delongbacteria bacterium
CTCAGGACTATTTCTCTATATCTTGGGCTATTTGCATGTGCTTAGCAATTAGCCCACTTTTTCAGGTGATAAGGAATTCTGTATAATTCAAAGATATTCCTATTTTAATCTTGATACATTATCAATATTTTTATAAATTTATATTCTTACAGAACAAAATGAAAACAGGCATAGTATAAGGCACGAAAAATATAATTTAATCATAGGGGAGCAGCTATGAATTCGGACATCAGGGAAATAACGGAAAAGGTTGAAAGAGAAAGCAAATTCCTTGATATTCTGTCAATGGAGATAGGGAAGATCATCGTTGGCCAGAAATATATGGTGGACAGGCTTCTGACGAGTCTTTTTACGGGCGGGCACGTGCTGTTGGAAGGTGTTCCTGGGCTTGCGAAGACGGAAACGGTAAAGACGCTTGCGAAGGCTGTTGCGGTCAAGTATCAGAGGATCCAGTTCACTCCGGACCTTCTTCCGGCCGATCTCATCGGTACGATGATCTACAATCAGAACACGAACAATTTTGAGACGAAGAAAGGACCGATCTTCGCGAACATCATTCTTGCTGACGAGATAAACAGGTCTCCGGCGAAGGTGCAGTCGGCTCTTCTGGAAGCGATGCAGGAAAAGCATGTGACGATCGGCGAGAACACTTTCTATCTCGAAGAGCCGTTCTTAGTGCTCGCGACCCAGAACCCGATCGAGCAGGAGGGAACTTATCCGCTGCCCGAAGCCCAGGTCGACAGGTTCATGCTCAAACTGAAGATCACTTATCCTACTCCGGCGGAAGAGCTCGAGATCATGAGAAGGGTGACGGCTCAGGACAAAGCGGAGATCAAGCCGGTTATCACTCCGGAAGAGATAAAGAGGATAAGAGAGATCGTAAGAGAGATCTACATTGACGAAAAGGTAGAAAAATACATTATAGATATAGTAAACGCGACAAGAACGCCGGAAAAATACGGGCTTAAGGATGTAGCTTCGCTCATAGCGTTCCCGGCGTCTCCGAGGGCTTCTATCTATATGGTGCTTGCGGCTAAAGCTCAGGCGTTCATGAAGCGAAGAGGTTTCGTGACTCCCGAAGATGTCAGGTCGATCGGAATGGACGTTCTGCGTCATAGGATAGGTGTTACTTATGAAGCCGAGGCAGAAGAGATCACTTCAGAAGACATAGTCAAGAAAATTTTCGATACGGTAGAGATACCATAAGCTATGGAAGAAAAGGACAAGCAGAAGGAAATACTCAAGAAGGTCAGGTTCATCGACCTCAAGACACGTAAAGCTGTCAACGAGCTCTTCGGCGGTGAGTACCATTCCGTCTTCAAGGGACGCGGTATGAATTTCTCGCAGGTAAGGGAATATTCCTACGGCGACGACATCAGGTCCATTGACTGGAATGTGACGGCGAGGATGAGGAAACCATTCGTGAAGGTATTCGAAGAGGAGCGCGAGCTTGTGCTGATGTTGGTCGTCGACATTTCCGCCAGTGGTAATTTCGGCTCAGTCGAAAATCTCAAGCGCGAGATATCTGCGGAAATAGCGGCCCTTCTGGCTTTCTCGGCCGTTAAGAACAATGATAAGGTCGGGCTGATCCTCTTTTCGGATAAAATAGAGAAATTCATTCCTCCAAAGAAAGGCCGCAGTCATGTGTTCAGGATAATAAGGGAATTGTTGTTCTACAAGCCCGAATCAGCCGGGACTTCAATCGAGGAAGCTCTTGTGTTTTTAAACAACATTCAGAAGAAGAAAGCGATCACCTTCCTCATATCAGACTTTATGGATTCAAATTACGAAAAAGGACTGCAGATCGTATCTAAAAAACACGACCTCATAACCATCGAAGTGTTCGACAGAAGAGAGCGCGAACTGCCTGAAAAAGGCCTCTACGAGTTCTTCGACAACGAAACGGGAAAGACTATGCTGGTCGATCTCTCAAGCAGGCCGAACCGGGAAACGATCAAAAAGACCGTGGCCGATAAGACCGCCTCCAGAACGAAACTGTTCAGGAAGAACAAGGTCGAAAGTATCAGTATGGAGATCAACAAACCTTACATAGAACCTTTAATCGCATTTTTCAGAAAGAGAAAGTCAAAAAGATGAAACGCGTAACATTTTTAATATTCGTCATATTCACTCTCGCGTCGGCCGAGATAAAGATATTTACGAACAAGACCGAGCTTTATACGGGCGAAAGACTGAGGATCACCGTCGAGATAGACTATCCGGAAGGAGCGGTCGTAGACCTGAGCAGGATACAGAGCACTCAGAACGAGGATTTCGATCTGGTCGAGTCCGTCGTCAAATCTCAGGGAAACGATGCCGGTCTAATTAAAGAGGTCTTCCAGAACGATTATGCGGTGTTCGCCAAAGAGGGAGAGCATTATTTCGGACCGCTCGAATATTCGTTCGTGAAGGGCGATGACGTATTCGAGTTCAAGAGCGATTCGATCAGGGTCAATGTGAAGTCGATCATAAAAGAAGCCAAAGTGACGGTTGTGGACTCTCTGGGAAATCAGAAGCAGATGTCTCTCGACTCACTCGGTATGGTGCTTCCTATTAAAGATATAGCGGTGTATAAGATGTCGGTGCGTGAAAAGTGGTATCTCGGTATTTTTATCGCGCTTGTATTACTGCTCATCCTGACGATATGGTTCATGGCTAAGAGAAAGCGGAAGAAGAACGGTATTGATGAGGTTGTTGTCGAGAAAAAGATCCCTGCTCATGTAATCGCTTTCCAGTTGCTCGATCTTCTGAAAGAGAAGAATTATCTGACGAGAGGTGAATTCAAGGAGTTCGCCGCTGAGCTGTCATTAATATTCAGGAATTTCCTGGAGGACAGGTTCGATTTTCCGGGCGCGGAACTTCCGACCGAGGAACTTAAGACCGAGATCAGATCAAGAGTGACGGACGCGGAAACTATCGAGAATTCCGATAAGCTTCTGGAAGTGACCGATTTCGTCAAATACGCCAAGTTCATCCCGCTTGAAGGGGAGCTGAAGTCGTTCCTTGATTTCGCTTATAAAGCTGTAGATAAACTGAAAGAAGAAACGAACGGTAAGAAAAAATGATATTCAAATTCGCCGATCCGCATTATCTGTATTTGTTATTCGTGCCTGTAATTGCTTTGCTGTACCATTTTATAAAGCAGAAACGGGCTTATATAAGATTTTCAGGTTCTGAAACTTTTTCGGGCGTGAAGAAGACTCTCAGGGTCAGGCTGATCGAGACGCCGTTCGTTCTTAAGTTCATTGCTGCGGTGCTGATAATTCTGGCGCTCGCCCGTCCTCAATCCACGACAGAGTCGTCAGTGACTAATACTGAAGGTATAGATATTATAATCGCGCTGGACATCTCGACGTCCATGCTGGCGCAGGACTTTCAACCGAACAGATTTGAGGCTTCTTTAGATGTGGCGCGCGAGTTCATCAACGGAAGAAAGAACGACAGGATCGGAATGGTGCTGTTCGCAGGTGAAGCTTACACGCAGTGCCCTCTGACTACGGACTACGGGATACTTAACGAACTGACACGAAACATCAAGATGGGCGTGATCGAGGACGGGACGGCGATCGGGTCAGGTATCATAACCTCGATTAACAGACTCAAGAACAGCGACGCGAAGAGCAAGGTTATAATTCTGCTCACGGACGGCGAGAACAACAGGGGTGAGGTTAGTCCGGAGACAGCCGCCGAGGTAGCATCAGCTATGGAAATGAAGATATATACGATCGGAATAGGAAAATCCAGAGCGCCGTATCCTTTCAAGTCCGCGTTCGGACAGACCGTTCTCCGCGAGGTCGAGTTCAAGATCGATGAGGAGATGATGACCAAAGTCGCATCTATTACCGGCGGAAAGTTCTACAGGGCTACGGACAAGGATAAGCTCGCCAGCATATACAAAGAGATAGACGAGCTTGAAAAAACGAAAATAGAGATCAAATCATATAAGCGGTTCCACGAAAAATATCACCTTTTCCTGCTGCCCGCGATATTTTTATTTTTGCTTGTATTGCTGTTCGAAAACACTATATTTTTCAAAAACCCCTAGGGGGAAATCATGGGAAGAAAAATACTCGCTTTTGTCGGCTATGTTCTAATGGCTTCGGCTTTCTATAACGGCCTTATGGCATACGTGAATAAAAATCTTACCAGCAAGATACCTGATATCGAGATCGGGATGGGAGAATTCCCCATATGGCACCTTCTTGCGGTAGACGCAGTGCTTTTCTTCGTCGGATTTGCCGTGGTCGTTATAGCAAGACGGAATAAGGACGAATATAAATAAATCAAATTTATCTTCTATTCCCCGATCACCTTGACCAATACTCTTTTCTTTCTCTTTCCGTCGAACTCGCCGTAGAATATCTGTTCCCATGGCCCGAAGTCGAGCTGTCCGTTCGTGATCGCGCATACCACCTCACGACCCATGACCTGTCTTTTCATATGTGCGTCGGCATTGTCCTCGTATCCGTTATGTCTGTATTGGGAATGTGGTTTTTCAGGCGCCAGCTTCTCCAGCCAGATCTCGTAATCGTGATGAAGTCCCGATTCGTCGTCATTGATGAATACTGAAGCCGTTATGTGCATTGCATTGACGAGTACGAGTCCCTCTCTGACCCCGCTTTCGTTTATTGTCTTCTGAACTTCATGTGTAATATTGATAAACTGCCTTCTCTGCGTCGTATTGAACCAAAGCTCCTTTCTGTATGACTTCATAGATTCTCCAGAATTTCTTACAATTTAAGAAATCGCGCGCAGAATTTCAAATCTTAATATTCTTGACTAAACGATATGATATTTATTATATTCAATACTCTTTAGTTAAAGATAAAAATAGAAGTTAATTAACCATGGAAACAATGAGATGAGCGAAATATCCAAAACCTACGATCCGACACTGATAGAGGACAGGATCTACGCGGAATGGCTTGAGAAAGGCTATTTCAGAGGCAAAGTGAACAAAAATAAAAAACCTTACACTATAGTCATACCTCCGCCGAACGTGACCGGGATGCTTACGATCGGCCATGTGCTGAACAATACTCTTCAGGACGTGTTCATCAGATGGCATAAACTGAAAGGTTTCGAGACCTGCTGGGTTCCCGGAACGGATCACGCTTCAATTGCTACCGAGGCTAAAGTTACCGCCATGCTCAAAGAGCAGGGGATAGATAAGAAGCAGATAGGAAGGGAAGCGTTTTTGGAAAAAGCCAGGGAGTGGAAGGACAAATACGGCGGGATGATAATCCAGCAGCTCAAGAAACTCGGCTGCGCATGCGACTGGGAAAGAGAGCGTTTTACGATGGACGACGACTATTACAAAGCTGTTATCGACACTTTCGTCGACCTGTATAAGAAAGGCTATATATACAAAGGCTACAGGCTCGTAAACTGGTGCCCGGCCTCGATGTCGGTTATTTCTGACGAGGAAGTCGAGTTCGTTGAGAACAAAGGACACCTGTGGTATTTCAAATATCCCATCAAAGATTCAAATGAGTTCGTAATCGTAGCGACGACCCGCCCGGAAACGATGTTCGGCGATACTGCGGTCGCGATCCATCCGGAGAACGAGAAACTGAACCATCTGATAGGTAAAACCGCCGTTCTCCCGCTGGTAGGACGCGAGATCCCGATCATAGCGGACACTCATGCCGATCCTGAAAAAGGAACAGGCGCCGTCAAGATCACACCGGGACATGATCCGAACGATAACCTTGTAGGGCAGAGACACGGCCTTCAGGTCATTAATGTCATGAACCCTAACGCCACGCTTAACGACAATGTTCCCGAAAGGTTCAGAGGCCTCGACCGGTTCGAAGCGAGAAAGAAAGTAGTTGCGGAACTCCAGGAACTCGGACTTGTCGAAAAGATCGAGCCGCACATGAACCAGCTCAGCGTAAGTCAGAGGGGAAAGGAGCCTATTGAGTATCTGATGTCCGAGCAGTGGTACCTCAAAATGCCGGAACTGACAAAACCTGCGCTCGAGGTAGTAAATAACGGCACGATAAGATTACATCCCGAAAAATGGATCAAAACATACAATCACTGGCTTGATAACGTTCAGGACTGGTGTCTGTCCCGCCAGCTGTGGTGGGGTCACAGGATACCTGTTTACTACTGTTCGAATGATGGATGCGAAGATGTGAGAATGGCCGAATCATCGAGACCGGAAAAATGTGAGAAATGCGGATCAGCGGAACACATTCATCAGGACGAGGATGTTCTTGATACTTGGGCATCGAGCTGGATATGGCCCTACGCGGTCTTCAGAACTCAGGAGGAGCAGGATTACTTCTATCCTACGGATATTCTGATTACCGGGCCCGACATCATTTTCTTCTGGGTTGCCAGAATGATCATGGCGGGAATGGAATATAAGCACGAAATACCGTTCAGGGACGTTTATTTCAACGGAATGGTAAGGGATGAGCAGGGCAGGAAGATGTCGAAATCGCTCGGAAATTCACCCGATCCTCTCGACGTCATAAAAGAATACGGAGCCGACGCTCTCAGATTCACTATGATAAGACTTACGCCTGTAGGTAATGATATTTTCTTTTCTACGAACAAATGTGAGATAGGAAGGAATTTCGCCAACAAGCTCTGGAACGCCGCCAGGTTCCTGCAGATGAACCGCGAGAAGAATCCGGGAATAAAACAGGCTTGTCATACAGATACTATCGAAGATAAATGGATTAATTCGAGGCTGAACCATACGATCGAGACTGTTGAGGAGAACGTAAGGACATTCCAGCTGAACGAGGCTCTTAAAGCGATCTATGAATTTTTATGGAACGATATGTGCGACTGGTATATTGAGATGGCGAAATCCAGGTTCCAGTCCGAGAATGAAGAGGAAAGAATATCCGTTCTAGAGAACGCTTTTTATAATTTCGATATCGCTTTAAGGCTGCTGCATCCGTTCATGCCGTTCATCACCGAAGAACTGTGGCTCGGTATCGAGGACAGACCGGAAGGATCATCGATAATGCTTTCGACCATACCTGAACCTGACAGATCGCTTATTGATATTGAAGCCGAGAATATAATGGAAACTGTGAAGGAACTGATCGGGAAAATAAGGACCATAAGAGCCGAGAATAACATTCCGCCGTCAAAAACGCTGAAACTCGTTCTGAAAAGCGAGGACGAAAACCTGCAGAAATTCTCATCAGTAATAAAATTTCTGGCGAAGATCGACGGTATAATTTTCGACAACGCGGCTGATAAACCCAAGCTGTCAGCTACGGCAATGGTCAACGGTATCGAGCTTTACATACCTCTGGAGGGAATTATAGATCTCGGCGCGGAAAAAGAAAAGATCGAAAAAGAGATAGCGAGACTTGAGAGTATTAACGCGGGAATAAACAAAAAGCTGTCCAATGAACAGTTCGTTTCCAACGCGCCCGAGGCTGTCATAAACAAGGAAAAGGAAAAACTGAATAATAATATAGATTCTATCGCAAAACTTAAAACGAATCTCGAGAACTTCCTGTAAAGTTATCAGATGCAGAAAAAACATACAATACTGCTGCTCATTATTTCATCGCTGCTCTTAAGCCTTGATATAGAAAGTTATGAGCCGTTGCAGGTTACGACCGAATCCTCAAAGGAATCTTCTGTCGTTGTAAAGAACGCAAAAGAAATATATTTCGCATCCGACAGATCAGGAAATTTCGATGTATATAAGAAAGATCTTGCGACCGAAAAGGTAACGAGGATCACATTTCAGCCTTCGAATGAATATCCGGCGTTTTACGGTAAAAAACTGCTGATGATCTCGGACGAGACCGATGTTTACGGTAATATTTATTCTCTAAAGGAAAACGGTACACAGGAGATAGTATATCTCTCGGTCGGTTCAGAGAGAAATCCTTTTATAAAAGATAACCGGATCTATTTTACTTCCGATGGCAAGCTTGGAAAGATCGTGACTTCGGATAAAATCCCTGAATATACGGGGCCGGGAATCGGAGACAAGGCTATGTTCCTGCCGGACGGAAAACTTATATATCAGACCCCTGGAGATATTTACGGGTTCAACAATCTTTTTGCAGCTCCAGTAAAAGACAATATCCTGTCGGAACCTGTTCAGGTCACTTACGGCAGCAGAATAATGACAGGATTCGATATAGCCCCGGACGGATTGTTCATAATATTTTCAGCAGTATCGGCGGACACTAACGGCGACGGCAAACTTGATGCAAAGGATAATTCCGTTCTTTACAGGATAGACCGTGAAGGAGAATATTTCACCGATCCTATTCAGCTCACGCCTGAATCCTATTCGTCCCGGGAACCCGCATTATCTCCCGACGGAAAGATATATTTCATTTCTGATAAAATGGGAAGCGACGACATCTGGTCATGCGGAAAGGACGGGATCATACCAGATCTGAATGATTTTACTGCGCAGGCTGAACTTTCCGAACAGCTTTTTGAGGAATACAGGGCGCAGGATATGCTGTCGGCAGTTACCGGGACCGAAGAATATGAAAAGAACTCCGGCCTGCTCACAGGTGCTCTGCTTTCGTACAACAGATCAATATCTTTTGCAGGCGGGTCCGAAGAGGAAAGAGCAAAAGTCTATTTCAGAATCGCTGAGATAGATATGATACAGAAGAAGTATTCTCAGGCTGAATCGATCTACAGGATACTTATAAGCCGTTACGGGAACAATGAGCGTGTATCGGCCGAAGCTGAAGTCCTGAGAATAGAATCAGAGATCCGGCGCAAGAATATCTCCGCGGATGTTTACGGATATGAAATCGACGAGTATATCAGATATCTGAACGCACTGGCAGTCAGGTATAAGGACCCGGTTGCCGTAAATACGGTGCTGGTCAAAACAGGCGGGATATATAACTCATTGGGAAGATATACTACAGCCGGCAGTTTTTTTCTTAGAGCAGGAACGAATAAAAACGGGAATGAGAATCCGGGCGCCTATTACGGACTGGCTCTGTCAAACCTCGGTGACGGTAATGAGAAAGCTTCCGTCAGACATCTTGTGACCGCTGTTAAAAGCGCTTACGGTCCCGATCAGAAGGAATCATATATCTCAGAATATTTCAAATTCAGCGGGACTATAGACGGGTATGACGAGAGGATTTACGGAATAATGACTGACGAAACACTTCCTCCGGAAATAAGATCATATGCCGGCATGAAAGCGGGAGATACAGCAACGGATCTCGCCGGAAAAACATCGGCATACGGCGAAGTAAAAAAATATTTTGTGGCGGATCCCGAAAATATAACTCTTAAAAGGTACTCGGCACAGGCTGATTATAAGCTTTCGGAGAAACTCACTGCGGAAGGATTTCAGGACGAGGCTGAAGGTCTTCTAAAGTACATGAAAGAGAACTACAGAGGTTTCGACTATGATCAGTACTCCGCCGTCGCTGGCAGGAGACTTTCATCGATCTATTTAAGACGGGCGGAACAGTACAGGGATCAGAACCGCTATGACAATGCTCTTCTGACCTACACCGTCGCTTTCGGACTTGATAAGAGAGACCCGGAGGTCATCAGGGGAATTGCCGACTGCTATTTGAAGCTGAATAAAACCGATGAGGCCGTCAGTTTCTTCCAGAAAGAGTACGCTGCCGCTCCGAACGATCCGTATATAAATTATGCGCTCGGGTACTGCTATTCTCTCAGAGGCACAACCGGACGAACCGCAGGAAAAAGGGACATGACCGCAGCCGTTAACTACCTTAACAGGTCTCTCGAACTGGACGGAAATCTTAAATACTCATATCTTACACTTTCCTACTGTTACGAAGCGCTTTACCATATAAGACTGAAAGAGGCTGAAGATCAGACCGACCGGAATATTCTGCTTAAAGGCTTTGATTTTTTAACCGGCCCTTTCAAATTCCTCTTAGAGACCGTCAATATTATTGAAGATTCCGATCTTGACTATACGGACATGGCTGTATCGCTTCTCGGCAGGGGGATCAGTCTCTGCGGTGGAGCTCAGGATAAAGATCTGAGACTGAAAATGAAACTGAATCTGGCCAATAATTATTACAATATGGGTGAATATGCCAGAAAACAGGCTCTGACGAATTATATTGAACTTTTAAGCGAAGGTTATGAGTTCTCTTCCGAAAAACAGGAAGCACTGATAAACGAAAGAATCGGTCACTGCATGTTCACTATCGGGGACGCATCTGCGGGAGAATATTACGATAAAGCGCTTGATATATACAAAAAGATCAACGACAGGAACGGAGAGTTGAGGGTATCGATGAGAACAGCGCTTCTTTATCTTACGACGGAAGATAAAGAAGGCGATGTTATAGGCGGCGACGACGCGTTCAGAAAATATTCCGAGATAATCTTAAAGCTCAGGAGCGAGGACAATACGGAAGCAGTAAACCTGATAAAAAGGAATAGTGCGTTCGCCAAGCTGACGGATCAGGAGTATTTCTCTTCGGCCGGAATAATCGACGAAATGATCTCGGAAGGGACTGAGCCCGGTAAGACCGCATCAGCAAGCAATATGATCGTGCTTAATCTTCTGGGCTTGGATATACCTGTCTGGAAGCTTGATCTTGTTCTCGGGTCAATGTACTCGGAAGGTTTCGAAGGCAGGGACGAAATGGCTCTGCTTTATTCGATGCAGGCTTCCAACTATCAGAACGTGAAAGATTATGAGAAAGTAAAAAAATTTTTGAACGAGAAAGCCGAAGTGTTCAGAAAAAAGGACAACAGACTTGCTCTCAGCCTGATCGAGAACAGGCTCGGTGTGATAGAATATTCCGAAAAAAACTGGAATGAAAGTATCAAACATTTCGGTAATTCAAATAAATTGTGCATCGAACTTGAGCTTTTCAGTTCAGCTCTCAAGAATGAGAACAATATTATGAAGTCCATGATGCACCTTCAAGGGCAGTCTCTCCCGGACACGACCGTGTATTCCCTCGCACGAGGAACAGCTGAAGCATTAAGCAAAGCCGAGAATCTGAACCTGAAGGGTGTTCTGAGCTATCAGACATACAATAGAATGAGCTATGGCGAACCCTCGGACAAATATCAGGCTTTCAGGTATCTTATTTCGACCCGTGAATTTTTCCTTTCGGCCGATTCGCTGATCTTGGGGATCGCAAGAACGACCGAACAGAAGAACAGAATGCAGGCGGCGGTGCTCTACAATCTTTCAATGACGGAATATGAAACCGGAAATGCGGAGATCGCGCAAGAAGTGTTCCTTAAAGGGAAGGCGGCTGCAGAACTGACACAGGACAAACTGCTCAAATGGCGTTATCTCCTCAGGTCTGGCGATATAGAACAAGATGGAAAAGCTAAGCTTGAATACTGGCTGGAAGCCGAAAAGCTGCTGTCGGAATACCTTCCCTCAACGGCGGACTACGAGCTTATTACAGGCTGGCGTGACGACATCAGGCCCCTCTACGACCGGATCATATCCTCGTATGCTGACTCCGGAGAGCCGGAAAAGGCTATGAATTACGCGGAAAGATATAAAAGCAGGACAATTCTCAACTATTATTCCAGCCGTTACCTCGATTACAGGGAGCAGCTCCACAAGATACATATTAAAAAGATCAGATACAACAACGATGAGATCGTAAGGTACAGGCACAGAGCAGAAGTGATGCGGAATAAGAATCCGGAAAAATACGCCAAAACGATCGCGGAATATGAAAAGCAGGCTGATTTTTACGAAAATGAACTGACGGAGATATATGACCAGATAAAAAGATCAAGTGATGAGAGGCTGCTCCAGTTCGTAAGTATAGATGATATAGACACTGAAGCTTTATCGGATATTTTGGGCGAATATAAGGCTGTTTTGTCGATATATTCCCTGACTGACAGGGATTTGTATTTTTACAGGGACTATAAGGGTGTCAGGTTTTTTTCTACAGAACCAGGTGAAGTAATGCCATTCAATCAGATATCCGAAGAACTTGAAGATATCGAGCATTTATTCGTAATTCAGGACGGTGTTAACGACATCAACTATTCAGGAGCGCCTGAACATCTCGTTGTAACTCTGCTGCCTACAATACAGAGCATGAAGACCGTCACCGAGAATGCTAACATTAACTATTCTGAACTGAAAAAAGCATCGGAATATACGGTTGCCGGGAACGAAATATCAGCCGCTTTCGAGAATGGTGGTATAATTTATTTCGATATTCCTGCTGTAACAGACGGCGTGAACGTTCTGGAAACCTCTTTCTTATTCGGGGGAAACAGGATCAGGGTCAGCGACTTCCTCAAGTACAAGATCCCGGCTTACGCTGTGCTTATATCAGACGCAGTGATATCTTCCGACCCTGCCGGAGCGGTCATTACGGCCAACAGTCTGATCTTTGCCGGAGCGCAGACGGTTATAATGCCGGCACAGGAACAGGACGACAGCTGCATGAAGGTGCTGGCTGAGAAACTGAAGGAGGAAGCTCCGGAAAAGGACATCACTTCCGTGATCAGGGAGAACGGGATTAAGTGTACTATATACGGACTGTCCGGGATGGACAGGGATGCTCAGCGTGAGTTCGCTACGGTCAATCTCAGATCGTCTCTGGTAAACGGGGTCAGGTACTTCAACAGCAGGGTCTATGAGAAGGCGGCAGTTCATTTTATTCAGGCTCTGGCCATGGCAAGGAATACGGGGGATAAACAGGAGCTGAATATTCTCAAAACGCTGATAAGCTCTCTGTCTAAAATGAAAGATTACAGAAGAGCGGTCAGTTACGGACTCGAACTGATAGCGTATGCGGAGAAAAATTCTCTGGAGAATGAACTCCTGCAGGCATACGATTCGGTCTCGAAAGATCATTTCAGGAATAAAGAATACGATAAAAGCATCGAATATCAGAATAAGATACTTAATTTTCCGGGTGTATCTGAAAAGGAGATTCTGTCGGTTTACGACATGCTTTCAGTGATATATTCCTACAGCGGCGATTACTTAAAGAGTATAGCATTTAAAAAGAAATATCTTGAAAGGTCAGGAATGACTGAACCGGATGATATAAACCTTTTCAGTACTGAAGCGGGAGGAAAGGAAGCCGAGCTGCTTTTCAACTCACTCAGAAATATTATGGTCAGCTATTACAGAGCTGGAGAGACTGATTCGGCGCTTTATGTTTATGACAGCATAAATAACAATCTGGATATTTTCGAAGACGTTAGCGGCGAAGCTTTCGGCGGTCTGCTTGAGTCTGCCGGGCTGTGCTATATGAAAAAATCATTATACAAAAAAGCGGAAGAACAATACATAGAGGCTCTGGACTATTTCAGGAATGAAGAACAGAAAGTGTCTCTTTACATCGATCTTGCCGACCTTTATTACTACACTGACAAGCTGTCATCCGCGGTCAAATATCTTGAAATGGCTGAAGCAGGCAATCCGGGCGATCCTGAAAAAATGAGGATATACAATACAAGGAGTCTGGTAGAGGTCAAGCTGAACGATCTACCCGCGGCTATATCATATTCATATAAAGCGCTGGAAAAGACCATTGAAACGGCGGATGTTTCGGGCGAGGCTACGGCCAGGGTGAATCTCGCTAAGATCATGATCCTGGATGACGACATTTCAGGTGCTGTCAGGAACCTTCAGAAAAGTATAGAACTTTCCAGGAAATCCGGTAATATCAGGGCGGAAGCTTCTGCGAATTTCTATAAGGGAGAGATATTTTTGAATACAGCCGATAAACCGGACAGTTCTCTTTACTATTACGGAACATGCGCCACACTGTCAGTACTGTCAGAGGACGATTATTTCCTTTCCAGAGCCTGCTATGGTAAAGGGATATCGTACCTTGCGCTGAACAAGGCGGATTCTTCCGAAGTTTATCTGATTAGCAGTCTCTCATTATCCGGTAGACTCGGGTTCAATGATGTTTATCTTTCTTCCGCCTATGCTCTTTCAGGTATATATGAGGATAAACAGACATATAAAGCGACAGATATGCTTGATCAACTCACTGCGAGATCGGGGGAACTTCTCGTTTCGGGAGAGAACCAGCTTCCATCGGATCAGTTGTCGGTTATAATGTCCGGTTATGAAAGAAAGATACATCTGCTGCTCGGTAACGGCAAAACTGAAGAAGCTCTGTCGGCGATCCGGGAAAGGGACGGATTTTACTCGATGAACGACCTTAAGCATTTTTCAGGAAATAAGTCAGAAAACGAAAAAAATAAAACTGTCGCTTCAGACGATATAAAAAAGGAACTCAATGATGGAATGGCGTTCCTGCTGATACTGCCTTACGGTAATTCTGTTTATATGGTCGTAATAACGAAAAACAATATGCTCATGAACAGATCAGCACTTCCAAAGGAAACGGAAGAAATGGTGTCGAGAATCAGATCAAAAAGCGATTTTACGGGACCTTCAAAGAAAGTATACGAAACTATGTTCAGTAAAGATGTTCAGGACGTTCTCTCCGGCATAAATGATATTGTGATCTATTCGTACGGAAGCATGAAGAATTTCCCGTTCGACGCGCTTTACGACGGGAAAGAATACCTGATAGATAAATATAATATTACCGAAACCGACAGGATCGGCTTTAAAGAATCTGGACAGGCCGCAGTACAGAGTATATCGTTTTCCGATCCGTTCACTGCGGAAAGCGAACTTGTCTTCGCGAAAAGGGAGGCTGTAGCGCTTTCTGAAGCGTTCAGGAATACCACGCCGGTAAGCGGGATGGAGGCGACCGAGTCGCTGCTGAGATCGCCGATGATGGAAGACTACAGCATGATCCACCTTCCTGTCCACAGTTTTATAATGAGCAGGGATTCTCTTGCGGCATCAGGCAGAACGAGCTACATACAGCTCTCAGCCGATGACTATAACGACGGCAGGCTGGAGTGGAATGAGATCGTTTCCGGCAGCTACAAAGGAAAGCAGGTCATCCTTTCAGGATGCGACACAGGCGGCGGTTCGGGACAGGAATATTATTCCTCCTTCGATCTTACCGGCGCGTTCCTCGAATCAGGTGCAAGGTCCGTCATTTCAAGTAAATGGCGCACGGACGACCTTGCGGCATCTGTACTAATGAAGCGCTACTTCAGATATCTCGCAACGGGTCAGAATGAAGCTGAAGCGCTTTCCCAGGCTAAACGGGATGTAAGAGCATATCTGAACCCTCACCCTTATTTTTGGGCCAATTTCAAGCTGTCAATCAGATAAAATAAAAAAGCCCGTTGTCGACGGGCTTCAGATCATAAAATATAAATACTACACATATTCTATCGGTTCGATTTCCTTGTTGAGTACCATCAGACCGTTCATTGAAAGCGCTTCCATTTCATCTTCGCCGGGATAAACGATCATAGGAGCTATCCATTCGCAGATCTCTCTCATTTTTACTATGAAAGGTTTGTTGTATGCAATACCGCCGGTGATGATGATCGCGTCGACTTTTCCCTTGAGGACTGTAGCCATCGCGCCTATGAATTTGCCGATCTGGTAAGCCATCGCGCAGTGGATCAGTTCGGCGTGCTTATCTCCCGCTTCGACCCTCTTTTCAACTTCATAAGCATCGTTCGTTCCCAGATGAGCTGCAAAACCGCCTTTTCCGGTAACCATTTTTCTCATTTCGTCTATAGTGTATTTTCCGCTGAACGCCATAGTGATCACGTCGCCGACCGGAAGAGTTCCGCTCCTTTCGGGTGAGAACGGGCCTTCGCCGTCAATTGCCTGATTCACGTCAATAACTTTTCCTTCTCTGTGAGCTCCGATGGATATACCGCCGCCGAGGTGCGCTACTATCAGGTTCAGTTTATCGTAAGGTCTGTCGATGCTTTTTGCGTATTTTCTTGCGACGGCTTTCTGATTCAGAGCGTGAAAAATAGATACTCTCTGGAAAAGAGGATGTCCGGATATACGGGCAAGATCATGGAATTCGTCAACTACGACAGGATCCGCGATATATGCCTGAGCATCAGGTAAAGATTTCGCGATGTCGTCCGCGATAAGTCCGCCGAGGTTACTGGCGTGTTTTTTTTCAGCATGAATAAGATCGTGTTTCATTTTCTCATTTATCTTGAAAACACCGGAAGGAACCGGCTTTAAAATACCGCCTCTTCCTACTACTATCTTTATTTTGTCAAGATCGATCTCAGCTTCTTTAAGCTCCCGCAGGATGACTTCTTTCCTGAAATCAAACTGGTCGGTTATCTCCTTAAAGCTCGCAAGGTCTTCCACCGAATGTTTGATATTCTTGAGGAACAGAAGTTTGGTGCCGGCGTAAACCGCGATCTTCGTTGATGTCGAGCCCGGGTTTATGGCCAGTATTCTTTTTTCTTCCATTATTTTCTCCTTAATTATTATAAAATTTCAGTTATTATGCCATCAGGCACGACATCGCGATGCAGTAATATTTTGACTTTTCGCTTTCGCTTCTGCTCATTACGACCACCGGTTTCTCAGTTCCCTGGATCAGTCCGCCCAATTCCGCTCCGGCAAACAGCATCAGGCCTTTATAAAAAGCGTTACACGCATCAAGAGAAGGGAAGATCAGTATATCGGCGTCCCCGTCGACGGGAGTGTGGACACCTTTGATCTCTACGCTTTCCTTGTCACATGCCAGAAATATGTCGAGCGGGCCGTCAACGATACAGTTGTCGAGCTGTTTTCTTTCAGCCATTTTACATATAGCTGAATAATCTATCGTGTTAGGAAAATTAGGACTTACTTTTTCACTTGCACCTATAAGAGCGACCTTAGGTCTTTCTATACCGAAAGCTCTCGCCATATTCAGACAGTATTTAATTTCGGCAAGTTTCTGTTTAAGATCCGGAAAAGGAAGTACCGCGGTATCGGAGACGAAAAGGAGTTTATGGTAAGCGGGGACCTGCATGACCGCCACATAGCTCATTATGGCTCCCGGCGGAAGAAGTCCTTTGTTCTTGTCAAGAACAGCTTTAAGAAATTCATCGGTACCGACAAGCCCTTTCATCAGAACATCAGCCTCGCCGGACTTTACCATTTCAAGGGCTTTCTCGATCGCGTTGGACGGGTGATCGCAGTGTATTATGGTGAAAATGGAAGGATCTATTCCCTCTTCTTTAGCTCTCTGTTCGATCTTAGACTTGTTTCCGATAAGTACAGCCTCGGCAAAACCGTCTTTTACTGCTCTTGAAATCGCTCCGATCGTGTTCTGATCCTCACCGGAAGCTACAGCGATCTTCTTTTTTATCCCTGACTTAATTACATGTTCGACCATCTGGTCAAGAGATTTGATAGGTTCCATTATGCGTTCATCGCTCCGAGAGCTATCGAGTACAGTTTAGTTTTGACGCTGTCGCCTCTTGATGAAAGAACGGCCGGTACTTTTGCGCCTACAACGATCGCTCCCAGTTCTCCGCCGCAAAGCTTTGTATGGCATTTGTAGAAAGTGTTACCCGCTTCGATATTCGGGAAAACGATGCAGTCGGCATCACCGGCGACCGGGCTCTTAAGCTTCTTTATCCCGGCGCTTTCTTTGTCGATGGCGACATCGAGTGCAAGAGGTCCGTCAACAATCGCGCCTTTGATCTGTCCGCGGTCAGCCATCTGGGTGATAATAGCTGCATCGGTACATGAAGGATATTTATAGGAAACTTGTTCCGTGAATGAATGAATGGCCACTTTCGGAGTTTCAATGCCAAGAGATTTCGCTACTTTGATGACATAGTTCGTTATAGCGATCTTCTGTTCAAGGTCCGGAAGAATAATCAAAGCGACATCTGACACGACCAGCAGTTTATGATATGCGGGATTTTCCAGTACTGTGACATGAGTAAGTACAGCCTTAGGAGGAGTGAGTCCTTTTTCTTTATCCAGTATAGCCTTCATGTATTTATCACTGCTGACAAGGCCTTTCATGATAAAGTCCGCTTTTCCCTCGTTCACGATCTCAACCGCTTTTCTTGTCGCGGTCATTTCATCGCTTTCATCTACTATCTGAAATTTATTGATGTCAATATTTTCTTCTTTACAGACTTTTTCGATCTCGGTTCTGGACCCTACGAGCGTTCCCTCGATAATACCCATGTCTATCGCATGACTTACAGCATCTATAGTGTGAGCGTCATTGGCGTAAGCCGCAACCATTCTTTTTTTAGGTTTCGATTTTAGTTCTTCCAGCATCTGGTCGAGTTTTGTGATAGGCATTGTTCCCTCCAATAATAAAATTATTTCAATAGACAAATTAAGGATACCAAAAATAATTTTTTGATAACATTAAGTCAAGAAATTTATTATAGAGAATATGTCGTTAAAATCTATCCGTCTATATCGTCAGCTTCCGGCATTATAAAAATAAGAAGGATATAGATCAGAAATCCCGGAAAAGCCGCGCTGAAAATTGATGCCAGAACATAACCTATTCTGACTATGGTCGGATCCCATTCCAGCCAGTCAGCTATTCCGCCGCACACACCGAACAACATTGAATTCTTTTTAGATTTTGTAAGTCTCATGTTTTCCTCCGTTTTATCTGTTAGACAGCATTTCCGGGAAAAAGTTGTCTTAATACAAGAGGTATTCTATTTTTTTCCGTCGCCGATATTCATCAGAGGTAGCGGATTGGGACTGTCTCCGTTGAGAAAGTATATTTTCGCGTTATCGTCTTTCGAGATCGCTTTTAATGCATCAAGAGCCTGAAGTTTGATATAATTCGGATTGTTGCCTATAGAATTGTTTACTTTTGATATTCTGTACGCTTCAGCATCTGCAAGCAGCTTGATCTTATCCGCTTCCATAGATGCCGCGGTTTTTTCAGCCTCTGCCTGAGCTATTTTCTGCTGCTGTTCAGTCTTGAACCTTTCAAGTTCTGCTTTCTGTTTCTCGACTTCCTGCTCCCTTTCTTTCTTTTTCTCAATGGCGATCGTAATGAACTTGGGTAGAGTTATATCCCTGATAAGAACTGCGCTGACTTCGACTCCTTTAGGTTCAAGATATTCTTTCAGTCCCGCAAGAAGTGAATTCTCAAGAAATGTCTGTGTTTCATCAGTGAAGAAATCCTCTGCTCTTTTTATCGATTTACCCTGCTCGCGGATGATCGATCTTAATTTTGGGATGATATGTATCCTTAATACGTCATCGAAATCACCGGTAGACTTTAGTATTTCAGGCGTGTTAGCGGCTATCAGTCTGAACTGAACGCTCACATCAACGCTTGTCTGAAGCTGGTCCTGAGTCGGGACCTGAGCCTGTTCAAGATGGGTTTTTTCCCTTACGTCGTAGATATGCCATCTGTAAAGCGGATTTACAGGAATATGAAGACCTTCATCATAGACTTTTTCCTGCACTTCTCCGAACAGAGTTGCTACACCGACATGTCCCGCTTCTATGCTGATGAAAAACCTTTTTCCAAAAAGTAATACGATCAGCGCGATCAAAACTATGAAAGCGACTTTGAATTGTCTGAATCCTCCTGCTGCCATAAATTCCTCCCTGTAAGGTTGTTATTAAGTAATTTAAATTAAAATCTCATAAAAGTCCATAAACATAATTCTTGAAAAAATACAGCGGTTTTATTTTAGAAAAAACCATATAACCAAATATTTGTATATTTATATCTTGCAATAAATCGAAAATTTACATAAATTCATATTTTTAATACTGAAGCACATCTTTTTTAACAATGTAAATTAAAATAGAACGGGTAATCAGATGAGTAAAACCGGAGTATTTCTCTGCCAGTGCGGAGGTAACATCTCGAACACGATTGATCTTGAAAAGGTTACAGAAGATGTTAAGAAAAGATACGGCGATGATGTTGAGGTTAAGATTTTCTCACACATGTGTTCCGGCGCAGGTCAGAAGCTTATAAAGGACGATATTGAAGCTCAGGGGCTCGACAGAGTGGTCGTTGCGGCATGTTCTCCGCAGTTCCATGAGAAGACCTTTAAGGGAGTAATGGAAAAAAGTGGCCTGAACCCTCATGTTCTTGAGATCGCGAATTTGAGAGAGCATATTTCCTGGACGCACAAGGACAAACCTGAGATCGCAACGGAAAAAGCGAAAGACATTGTCAGTGCTTCGGTCTCGAAAGTAAAACTCGACGAACCTCTCTTCCCGAAAACGATGAAACTTGGTGACAGAGTGCTTATAATAGGAGGCGGTATCGCAGGTATACAGACAGCCCTCGACCTGGCCGACTCGGGCAAAAAAGTAACGCTGGTCGAGAAACTGCCCACTATCGGCGGGAAAATGGCCGTTCTTACAAAGACCTTTCCTACTGAGGATTGTTCGGCATGTATAATCTCACCGAAGATGTCAGATGTTCAGGACCATCCGAACATAACTCTTTATACTAATTCGGATATCACCGACATTCAGGGGCACAGACTTCATTTCAAAGCAACGATAAAGAACAAAGCCCGTTATATAAAAGACACGATAGATATGGACCAGTGCCTTTCATGCGAGAAATGCGTACAGGTATGTCCGGTTACCGTAAGAAACTACTGGGAGCAGGGCGTCATAAACAGAAAGGCCGTTTATATCCCTGCGGCCCTTGCAATACCATTCAGATATACGGTCGATCCTGATGCATGCCTGAACTTCAAGGGCGAGACCTGCAATAAATGTGTGGAGATTTGTCCGCAGCAGGTGATCGATCTGACGCAGAAGGACGAAGTGATCGAGGAAGTGTTCGATTCGATCGTAGTCGCAACCGGATTCGATCTATATGACGCGACGGAAAAGCCTGTCTTCGGATACGGCAAATACAAAAATGTAGTAACAGCGCTCGAGATGGAGAGGATAGTCGACCATATTAGCGAGGATCAGCCGCCGAGAGAGGTCGGGAACAGAGTGGCGTTCATACAGTGCGTGGGTTCAAGGGACGAACAGATCGGCAGAGAGTACTGTTCAAGGGTATGCTGCATGTACTCGGTCAAACTCGCTTCACTTTTAAAACAGGCGAAACCGGAAACGGATATTTATATTTTCTATACGGACCTCAGAGCTTTCGGAAAAGGTTTCGAGGAATATTATAAAAGAGCTCAGAAGATGGGAATTAAGTTCGTTAGGGGAAAACCTTCGCATTTCGCCGAGAATCCGTTCACGAAACAGGTTACTGTCAATGTAGAGGATACGCTTTCCAGAGATGTTATTGAGACCGATTTCGATCTGGTCGTCCTTGCGAACGGTATCGGACTCAGCAAGGCTACGGATCCGATAGTTAATTTCCTGAAACTCGCGAAAAGCGAGGACGGTTTCCTAAAAGAGGCCCATCCGAAATATAAACCTGTAGATACGCTGATAGAGGGTGTTTTCATCGCCGGAACGGCGCAGGGACCGAAAGATATTCCTGACACTGTCGCTCAGGCGAGTGCTGCGGCATCTAGGGTTATGGTGACGCTTGCTCAAAAGGAATTCAAGATCGATCCTATACTGGCCTTTGTAAACCAGGAAAAATGCGACGGATGCAAACTCTGTCTGACGAACTGCCCGAAGAACGCGGTCCGGATGAATGATAGCGGCAAAGCGGAAGTCGAGGAGGCGCTCTGTCTTGGATGCGGGTCGTGCATAGCAAGCTGCCCGACCGAAGCGCTGGACCTTTACGCGTACACTTCCGATCAGCTGTATGCCGCAATAGAAGCGATCTTCGCGAACAAAAAAGAAGATGAGAACAGGGTCCTCGTTTTTGCAGATGACAGCTGCACTTACCGTGTCGCCGATGCTCTGGGTGTCAGGAAGATGAAATACTCGACCGACGTAAGGATAATCAGAGTGCCTTCAAGCGGAAGGGTTACCCCGAGCCTGATGATGTACGCGATGAAGAAAGGCGCCGACGCGATCCTGATCGGGGACTGCGAGAAAGACAAGCTTAGAGTATCATGGACGAGCGAAATATGCAGAAAGAGCATTGACGCGGCTAAGAAGATACTGGCTGATGCGGGTGTAGACGGCGAAAGGATATATTTTGACGAATTCACGGCAGGATCACTCGCAAAATTTGTTGACAGGGTTAACGGCATAGCCGAATCCGTCACAAAGATGAAAAAGATCACTTCTGATATAAGGGAGGAATTATGTCAAAGAAAATAAAACTTACCGATAAGGGCGTCGAATTTCTGAAAAAAGTTCAGGAGCTCAGCGGAGAGATCATCACTCTGTGCGAACAGTGCGGGACCTGTACAGGCGGCTGTCCGTACGTGGATCAGATGGATATAACTCCTTCACAGATAATGAGAAAAACCATGCTGGGTCAGACGGACGTTCTGGATTCGCAGACCATGTGGATATGCGCCTCATGCTTTACCTGTACGGTCAGGTGTCCGAGAATGTTAGACGTTTCAAAAGTCTCCGAAGCCCTCCGACAGGTTAAACTGAGAGAAGCGGTGGACAAGATCAATATAGACGGCATATCAGACGAGGACGCGAAAGAGCTTCCTTCAATTGCGGTAGTTTCCGCATTCAGAAAATTTACAGGTTAATTTAAATTTCAGGATATAGTAAAATGAAAAAAAATATAAAAATATCCTATTTCCCCGGCTGTACTCTGAAAACTACCGCGAAGAACTTTGAAAGGTCCGCAGTTAAAGCAGGAGGGCTGATAGGTATAGAAATGGTCGAACTGTCGAAATGGAACTGCTGTGGCGTCGTCACCTCGCTCACAAGCGACGATCTCATGAAGCACGTGGCACCGATAAGGAATTTTGTTCGCGCCGAAGAGATGAAAGATCAGGGACTGGTCAACGACAGCAGGATGCTCATTCTCTGCTCCATGTGCTTCAACACAATGAAAAGAAGTAACAAAAGAGTAAGAGAGAACGCAGAAGACCTAAAATCTATAAACGATTTCATGTATCTGGAGAAAGATTATAACGGATCCGTAGGTGTGGTCCACTATCTGGAACTTATGGCTGAGATCGGTTTCGATAATATTGCCGGAAAGATCAAAAAACAGCTGAAAGGTCTTAAGATCGCCCCTTATTACGGGTGTATGCTTCTCAGACCGAAAGACATCGGTATAGATGACGCGGAAGCTCCTCACATTATAGAGGACTTCATAGGATCGGTAGGCGCCGAATCCGTCGGCTGGGACGCAAAAAGCAGATGTTGCGGAAGTTACCATACGGTCAACAACAAGGACATTGTGGTAAATCTGGCTAAAGGGATCATCGAGAACGCGAGACTTCACGGTGCGGAAGCTCTTATAACATCATGCCCGCTTTGCGCTTTCAATCTCGATAACAGGCAGAAACTAATAATGGAGAAAGATCCGAATTTCAGACCGATGCCGGTATTCTATTTTACTCAGCTTCTCGCTCTTGCGCTGGGACTCGGGGAAGAAGATATCGGGCTGGAAGGGAATTTCATTGATACCAAACCGCTTCTGAAAGAAAAAAATTTAATATAATAACGGGAGTAATTATGTCAGATACTCAAAAGATGGTCAGGGTGTATATCATGGGCGAAGCCTACATGGTTCCCGAAAGCTCGACTATCATAATGGCTTTCGAGTATGCCGGTTTCCAGCTTAAGAAAGGGGTCGGATGCCGTGAGGGATACTGCGGAGCCTGTGCAACGGTCTATCGCGAAAAAGGCGACTATAAACTTAAAGGCGGGCTCGGATGTCAGACGGTCGTTTCGGAAGGAATGTATATAGCTCAGATACCTTTCGTACCTGCTGATAAACCTAAATACGATATCAATGAACTGGCTCCTGACGTATCAACGTTCATGGAACTTTATCCGAGTGTCTTCAGGTGCGTGTCGTGCAATACATGTACCAAAGCCTGTCCTCAGGATATTCAGGTCATGGATTACGTTCAGGCAATAATCAAAGGAGATATAGCTAAATCGGCCCAGTTGTCGTTCGACTGTATCAGATGCGGTCTGTGCGCTCTCAGATGTCCGGCGGAGATAGTTCAGTTCAACGTCGCGATCCTGGCTCAAAGACTCTACGGAAAATATCTTTCTCCCAAGAACGAGCAGCTTGACAACAGGGTAAAGGAGGTCGAGGAAGGCAAGTACGACGGAGAGATAAAGAAAATGATGAACATGGAAAAGAGGGAATTGACTGACATGTATTTCGGACGCGAGATCAAGATATCGTAATAAAGACCAATTTTAAGGAGTAAAAAATGTATCCTGAATATATGATGGAATCAATAAGGAAAGTTGAAGCGACCAGAGGTGAAAGGCTTGAACTTGTCCGTAAAAAAGGTAAAATGATCTATCCCGGGATGAGCGAGCAGGAAAGGAAAGAAGTTCTTGATAATTTTCACCCCGATTACAAATCCGATGCCAGAAGGAAGGTCAAAGTCGGTCCGGATAAAGATCTGATAATGACGACAGAGATAGCAGATATGTTAGAATCGTATTCGAGGATCGACATAAAAAAATTCGACCTGACAAAGCCTGATTTCGAGACCGATGTCTTCGTGATCGGAGCAGGGTCCGCCGGGATGTCGGCCGCGCTCGTGGCGTCCGAGAACGGAGCGGACGTTCTTCTCGCGACAAAGCTGAGGCTCGGGGACGCGAACTCCATGATGGCTCAGGGCGGTATTCAGGCGGCGGACGCAAAAGACGACTCCCCGGCGATCCACTATCTTGACGTGATCGGCGGAGGGCATTTCGACAACAAGCCCGAACTGGTGGAGGCTCTCGTGAATGATGCTCCCAAGTCGATAAAATGGCTTGAAGAGCTCGGAGTAATGTTCGACAAGGAAAAAGACGGCAGGATGACCGTGAAATCCGGCGGCGGTACAAGCAGGAACAGAATGCATTCGGCAAGAGACTATACCGGTGCGGCTATCTGCAAGGTTATCAGGGATGAAGTCTACAACAGAATGGACAAGATCAAATATTTAGAGTATACTGCTGCAGTCGAACTCATACTGAACGAAAAGAAAGAAGTGGCGGGGGCTGTTATTTATCACCTTGAAACCAAGCAGTATTCAATTGTAAAAGCAAAATCTGTGATCATCGCTACCGGTGGGTTCGGAAGACTGCACATCAGAGGTTACGAAACGACCAATCACTATGGAGCGACTGCGGACGGACTTATTATGGCTTACAGAGCAGGCGCGAACCTGCTGTATATGGACTCTGTACAGTACCACCCGACAGGCGCTGTTTATCCTGAGCAGATCGTAGGATTCCTATGTACCGAGAAGATCAGAGGTCTTGGCGCTCAACCTGTCAACAAGGACGGCGAACTGTTCGTATATCCGCTTGAACCGAGAGATATCGAAGCGTCGGCTTTTATCAGAGAATGCGAGAAAGGTAAGGGAATTAAAACACCTTCCGGGCTTCATGGGATCTGGCTTGACACACCTCTGATCGAGCAGATAAGCGGTGAAGGAACCATAGAGAAAGCTCTCCCCGCCATGCTCAGGCAGTACGAAAGATTCGATATTGACATAAGGAAATATCCTATGCTTGTTTATCCGACTCTGCATTATCAGAATGGCGGTATAGAGATCAACGCTAAAAGCGAATCGAAGATACCGGGACTGTATGTTGCGGGAGAAGCTACAGGCGGAGTTCACGGACGGAACAGACTGATGGGCAACTCTCAGCTTGACATTATCGTATTCGGCAAAAGAGCAGGCTACTATGCTTCAGAAAGATCGAAAGGGATCAAAGACGCAGGCAAACTCTCTCTTGAACACGTGACCGCATACAATAAGGAAGTAGAAGCCCTCGGTATCGAAAAGAGCAAAATAGCTCCTATAATACTGCCGGATTACATTCCTGACCATGTAAAAGCGAAACAGCTCGTGAACGAATATAACGGAACTCTTATATAAAGAAAATATAAGCAGGTGAATTATGAAGATCCATGAATATCAGGCAAAAGAGCTTTTTGTCAGGTACGGCATTCCCGTTCCGCCGGGAAAAATGACAGACAATCCTGAACAGGCGTCGGAAGCCGCGAAGTCGATCGGCGGAGGAATATGGGCGGTCAAAGCCCAGATTCACGCAGGCGGCAGAGGCAAGGGCGGCGGAGTCAGACTGGCAAAAAGTCTCACTGAGGTAAACGAGCACGCAAAAGCGATCCTCGGGATGAACCTTGTCACCGCACAGACCGGTCCGGAAGGACAGCCGGTCAGAAAAATATATATCGAAGGCGGTGTAGATATTGCCAGAGAGTTTTATCTCGGTATGATACTCGACAGATCCGCAGAGATGCCTGTAATGATGCTGTCGTCCGAAGGCGGGATGGAGATCGAGAAAGTAGCCGCCGAATCTCCCGAGAAGATAATAAAGATCTATGTTGATCCGCTTTTCGGACTGAAGAAGTTCCAGATACTTGAAGCCGGTTACAAACTGGGGCTTCATAAAGACGATATAAAAGAACTGTATGTGTTCGCGAAAGGTCTCTATGATCTTTATACCGGGCTGGATGCGAGTATAGTCGAGATAAACCCTCTGGTGCTTACCAAAGAAGGTCGGTTCATTGCGCTGGACGCTAAAATCGTGTTCGATGATAATGCATTGTTCAGACATAATGAAGTGGTTGAAATGAGAGATTTTTCTGAAGAGGAACCCGCGGAGACAGAAGCAGGTAAATACGGGCTGAGTTATGTTAAACTTGACGGTAATGTCGGGTGTATGGTGAACGGAGCAGGACTTGCAATGACCACAATGGACGTGATAAAGCTGGTTGGAGGAGAACCTGCCAATTTTCTTGATGTCGGAGGCAACGCAAGTGCAAAAACTGTAGCCAAAGGGTTCGAGATTATACTTAATGATCCTAACGTCAAGGTGATCTTCGTTAATATTTTCGGAGGTATCGTCAGATGCGACAGGATAGCGAACGGAATTCTTGAGGCGATAGGAGGTACCGGAATAAATATCCCGATAATAGTAAGGCTGGACGGTACTAACGCCCCGGAGGCTCTGGAGATACTGAAAAAGGCAGGTAATCCAAATATTATTACATCGGACAGACTGTCAGCAGGTGCAAAACTTGCTGTTCAGGTAGCTGCGGGAGGTGAAAAATGAGCATATTGGTAGGCAGCGGATCAAAAGTTATCGTGCAGGGATTTACCGGGAAAGAAGGCACTTTTCACGCTCAGCAATGTATTGAATACGGTACGAACATCGTGGGCGGCGTAACGCCCGGAAAAGGCGGTGAACACCATCTCGACAGGAAAGTGTTCAATACTGTAAAAGATGCTGTCGCTGAAACCGGAGCGGACGTATCTCTTATCTTCGTCCCGCCGTCTTCAGGCGGTGAGGCTATTATCGAGGCCGCATATGCCGGGATAAAGATAATAGTCTGCATAACGGAAGGTATTCCCGTGCTGGATGTATTGAAAGCGAAAAAATACGCAGAAATGAAAGGCGCAAGGCTTATAGGACCGAACTGTCCGGGTATAATTACACCGGAAGAAGCTAAAATAGGTATTATGCCGGGAAATATTTTCAGGAAAGGCAGAGTGGGGCTGATATCCAAATCGGGCACTTTGACATACGAGGCGGCAAATCAGATCGTCAAGGCGGGTTTCGGAATTTCGACCGCTATCGGAATAGGCGGAGATCAGATAATCGGAACTACATTTATCGACGCGCTTAAACTTTTCAAAGAAGACGATAAAACTAAGGCTGTAGTACTTATAGGTGAGATCGGTGGTGATCTTGAGATACAGGCCGCTGAATATATAAAAAAGGAATTCAACAAACCTGTGATGGCTTTTATAGCCGGACAGACAGCTCCGAAAGGTAAAAGGATGGGACATGCCGGAGCGATCATAGCCAGTTCGAAAGGTACCGCTGAAGAAAAAATAAAAGCTCTCAGGAACGCCGGTGTCGCGGTATGCGATATACCCGAGTGTTTCGGCGAACTTTTAAAGAAGGAGTTCGAAGGAATAGCTTAAAACGGAGGGACTATGAGAGAAATACATACTGACGACATAATATCCTCGGTAAAAAAACTCAGTATAGAAGCCAACTATTATCTCAGTGAAGACGTGATCCGAAGAATAGAGTATCTAAAAGAAAAAGAGGAATCGGGAACGGCTGTCGAAGTCCTGAACATACTACTTGAGAATTATAAAATGGCCGCGAAGGAGAAGATGCCGATCTGTCAGGATACGGGTATTGCTGTCGTATTCCTCGAGATAGGTCAGGATGTACATATTATCGGCGGGGACCTGACCGAGGCCATAAACGAGGGCGTCAGACAGGGTTATAAGAACGGCTATCTCAGGAAGTCTATGGTTGACGATCCGATAGTCGACCGCAAGAACACGACCGACAACACTCCTGCTATAATCTATACCGACATCGTTCCCGGTGACAAAATGAAGATCACTCTCGCTCCGAAAGGCGGCGGCTCCGAAAACATGAGCGAAGTTAAGATGATGAAGGCTGCCGACGGCATAGAAGGCGTGATAAGCTTCGTTGTCGACAGGATAAAAAGATCGGGCGGCAATCCGTGTCCGCCGATTGTTGTAGGTGTTGGTCTCGGCGGCAATTTTGAACAGAGCGCCCTGCTCGCCAAGAAGTCTCTTCTCAGAAACCTCGACGAACCTAATCCTGATCCTAAATGGGAAAAGGTCGAGAACGAAATACTCGAGAAAATAAATAAACTCGGCATCGGTCCGCAGGGACTGGGCGGAAGAACAACAGCCCTTGCCGTTCATATACTAACGAAACCTTGTCATATTGCGTCAATGCCGGTAGCCGTGAACGTCCAGTGCCACGCGGCAAGACATAAATCCGTAATATTGTAACCGGAGGGAAATATGCCTAAAACAGTTTATCTTAAAACACCGTTGAAAAGCAGTGACCTTACCGGGCTCGAGATAGGCGACAAGGTCTTTATTACGGGAACGGTCTATACCGCCAGAGACGCGGCTCACAAGAGGCTTGTTCAGCTTTTGGAAAAAGGGGAAAAACTGCCTTTTGATCCTCATGGTCAGATCATATATTATGTCGGACCTGCGCCTACTCCTCCCGGAAAAGCGATAGGATCGGCGGGACCGACAACAAGCTACAGGATGGACCCTTATGCTCCGGCTCTCATGGATGCAGGTATCAAGGCTATGATCGGTAAAGGCGAAAGGAGTAAAGCAGTAATTGATTCGATGATAAAGAATCAGGCTGTTTATCTCGCAGCTATAGGCGGAGCGGCTGTCGTTATATCTGAATCGATAAAAAAATCAGAAATAATAGCATATGAAGATCTGGGCGCGGAAGCAATAAGGAAGCTTGAGGTGGAGAATTTCCCCTGCATAGTCGCGAACGATGTTAAAGGAAACGATATCTTTATCGAGGGCGTAAAGAAGTATAAAAGATGAAGCTTATGAAATATAAATAAACAGCGGGAGTAAAAAATGGAAAAGATCAAAATGGACCTGTCAAATCTGAATAAAGTATTTCCTGATGATTTTACGCAGGAACAGATCGCGAAAGCGAAGACAGCTTTCCTGAAAAGACTTTCAGAAACCGCGCATAAATTCTACGGCGGAAAGATACAGACAGTACCGAAAGCCGGCGTTTTCGGGTTCAACTGGTTCAACGTATGGTATACTCCCGGTGTATCTAAAGTGTCAACCGACATAAGAGATAACAACGACGTTTCTTTTGAATTGAGCAACAGAGGTAACCTGGTCGGCGTGGTCAGCGATTCTACAAGGGTTCTCGGAGACGGGGACTGTACTCCTTCCGGTGGACTCGGAGTAATGGAAGGTAAAGCGTTCTTAATGAAATATCTCGGAGGGGTCGACGCCGTGGCTCTCTGCGTTGACAGTAAAGGTAAGGACGGCAGGAACGATCCAGACAAGATCATAGAGTTCGTTAAAATGGTTCAGCACAGCTTCGGAGCGATAAACCTCGAAGATATTTCCCAGCCGAACTGCTTTAAAGTACTTGACGTCCTCCGTGAAGAATGCGACATTCCAGTCTGGCACGATGATGCTCAGGGAACCGCAAGCGTAACACTCGCGGGACTTCTGAATGCACTTAAGCTGGTAAAAAAAGATATTAAAGACGTTAAAATAGTACTCCTCGGAGCCGGCGCTTCGAACACAACGATAGCAAGGCTGATCATTACTGACGGAGCCGATCCGGGAAACCTGATAATCTTCGACTCCAGAGGATCGCTCAACAAAAGCAGAGAGGACATCAAAGCGGATACCCGTTTCTACAGGAAGTGGGAACTCTGCGAGACCACGAACAAAGATCAGGTGACCGAAATCGCTGAAGCAATGAAAGGTTCTGATGTACTGATCGCGCTGTCAACTCCGGGTCCGGATACTGTAAAAAAGGAATGGATATCGGTCATGGCCGAAAAATCTATCGTATTCACATGTGCGAATCCCGTTCCGGAGATATATCCGTACGCCGCAAAAGAAGCCGGAGCCTATATCGTGGCGACAGGAAGAGGCGACTTCCCGAACCAGGTCAACAACTCGATAGGATTTCCGGGAATACTTAAAGGTGCTCTGATGGTCAGGGCGAAAAAGATCACCGACAATATGGCTATAGCTGCAGCTCATTCACTGGCGGACTATGCAGAAAAAAGAGGTATCGATCCCGAGAATATCGTTCCGACAATGGATGAAGCGGAAGTCTTCCCTGTCGAAGCTGCCGATGTGGCAATGCAGGCAATCAGGGACGGTGTTGCAAGGATCAACATTACATGGGAAGAAGCTTTCAGTAAAGCAAAACAGGATATCGAATATTCCAGAAGCATGACAAAAACGCTGATGGATACCGGATATATCAAAACGCCGGAAGAAACCATGCTCCAGGAAGCGCTTGACTTCGCTATATCTCAGGTAAGGTAAAGATCTATAAAATAATACAATCATTTGATCAGCAGCTTTTATTGCTGATCTTTTTTAAAGTCTGCCATTATGAGTCTTGAAACTGTCGACTATTTTACGGAATATTCTGTACATCTCGTTTACGACAAGGCCGTTCTCGAGAATCTCAATTGCGTTGATTACAGCTTCGATAGTGGATACTTTTTCAGGATCTTTTGAATCTCTCAGTTCATACTCGCCTTTCTGACCAGAAGGAAGTCTGACCCTTTTTATCCCCGCAAGCAGTTCCGATCTTGTCATTTTCACGGCCTGATGGTAGTTCCCGTCCGGAACGATCAGATTGATCGGCTTATTCAGTCTGGAAATGAAGTTGTCATCGAGTACGTTCGAAGCGTGGGGGAAGAGCACGAGGTTTTCATATCCATCCATAATTACATCGCTTTCGGTAACATTCCCGTTAGGCGCACCTATGATAACTGTCTTCGAGTTCGTGAGCATTAATTCCGCTATTTTACCGGTGTTGGTTGAGCGGGCGAACTCTTTAACGTGCATCAGAAGAGTGACTCGCGTTCTGAGGTCAAACTTGGTAATATCACGGCATATGCAGATACTTGTGAAAAGTCTGCAGACCGGACATTTTTTCGATACTCTTCTGCTGTGCGACAAAAATGCTCCTGATAATTTACCGGCAAATATAGCGCATTTCAAATAATGCCGCAAAGAAAATATGACATTTAATGTAGTAAAGAACGGTTTAATTTGCTATATTTAGTATTTAAGAAAAACGGGATTACAAAATGAACAAAAACATTATCGATCTTACTCATACGATAAACGAAAAAATGACGGTATTTCCGGGAGAACAGAAAGCTGAAGTGAACAGAATAAAAGTTTTCGAAAAAGACGGATACGCCGTAACTGAACTTAAACTGACGACGCATACGGGAACTCATATTGATGCACCGGGTCATCTGATAGGCGGAGGAAAAACACTCGATCAGCTTCAGATGGGAGTATTTACCGGGAAAGCAGTATGTGTAAACTGTGAGGGTGTTCAGGAAATTTCTCTTAATTTGCTTAAGACATACAGTGAACTCATCTCAAATGCAGATTTCGTTCTTTTCAATTCGGGCTGGTATAAAAAATGGAATTCAGAAGACTATTTCGATCAGTATCCTGTTCTGACAATTGAATCCGCAAAATTACTTTCTTCATTCGATCTGAAAGCCGTCGGTTTCGATTACATCTCCGTTGATCCTGTAAGTTCGACAGATCTTCCGCTGCATAAAACATTTCTGAGCAGAGACATACTTATAATCGAGAACCTCACCAGCCTCGATTTACTTCCGGCCGGTCTTTTCGATTTTTTCTGCATTCCGTTAAAAATAGAACTTTCCGACGGTTCTCCGGTAAGAGCGTTCGCGTATGTATAACTTATTGTATAAAATTTATTGTATAAAATAATATTTGATATGATACGTTAACTGTGTTGAACTGAAAATGGAGCGAATTTAATGAAATATTTTACAGTCTTAATCATATCAATTTCGACTCTTTTGAGCGCTGAGACAGTATCTCTCGAAAAAGCAAAAGCTTCGGCCCTGGAAAATAATTACGGTTACGCGATAGCCAAAGAAACGCTTAATTATTCCGAACTGTCGACCAAAAGCGCCTTCGCCGGATTTCTGCCGACGGCAAGTTTCAGTGCAGGTTACACTCTTTACACACCTGAAGTTGAAATAAGTTCATTCAATTTCACGACAATGTCTTCAGTAAGTATGACTCAGGAAGACAGAACGGCATTCTCCATCCGTGTTTCACAGCCCCTTTTTACGGGCGGAAAAGTCTGGAACAATTATAAAATAGCATCAGGATCGGAAGAGATGAGCAGGAATACGCTGACATCTGAAATGTTCAAATTGTTGGCTGACGTAGAGTCTCAGTACTTAAGCGTTCTTGAAGCTCAGGAAATGATGAAGATCGCTGAGGAATCCATAGTGCTGTCAAAAAAGAACGAGGAAACGGCTAAGATAAAATTCGATTCGGGTCTGATCTCAAGGGCGGATTTTCTCAAGAATTCGTCTGCCCGGGCGTCCAGCGAAGTATCACTCGTGAACGCGGAGAAAATATTACAGCTTGCAAGGATATCATTTTCAAATATTACGGGTCTTAAGGAATTCGAACTGGAAACTCTTGAACACGAAAAATGCGAGGATATAATTAAAGGCCTGTGTAATATGGAGCCTGCAGATATAACACTGAAAGTTCAGAGGCTCAGGGAAGTCGCTTTAAAAAATAATATCGACTTGAAGAACGCGGTTCTGGGAAGAGAGATAAATGAAAAGAAAATATCGGTCTCGAAAGGCAGTTTCCTGCCTACACTAAGTCTTTCTTACAGCACTGAATGGTCAAAAACGAACCTGACTGACGAATACTCGAATTCGGGTGCTGTAGCTCTTTCAGCTTCTGTTCCGATCTTGCCGCTTTACGATAATTATATTACACTTGAAAAGAGCAGGATAGACTTGAAAAGATCAGAATTATCCGAAAAACAGCTTGAGGATAATATATCAACGCTGATAAATACATACTTGTATACTCTTGTATCAGGATCAAAACAGCTTCAGAGCTCCATCACTGCGGTAGAACTGGCCGACGAGACGTACAAAAGCGTAGAAGAAAGAGCAAATTCCGGTTTGTCGACAGAGGATGAGCTCAATACGGCAAGGCTTTCACTTATCCAGGCTAAATATGATCAGACTTCAGTATATTATTCTATCCTGAAAACAAAAACCGAGCTTATGAGAGTACTCGGGATCACTGACGGCAACGAACTTCTTAAACTGTTTTAAAAAGGGGACCTTTGATGAAAAAGATGACTTATTTAATTTCGATAGCGATCCTGATATTGACTTCATGCTCAAAAAGTACCGATGCTGCCAAAAAACCGGGACAGTCCGGAATGCAGGATTCACCTCCCGTAACTGTCAAAGTTGAGAAAGTTCAGCCTAGGGATCTTCAGCTGTATGCCGAAATAACCGGAAAGCTTGAAGGTATCACCGATATCGTTTATTACAGCGAAGTGGCGGGGAAAGTAAAATCAATAGAGAAAAAACTCGGCGACAGTGTGAAGAAAGGCGAGGCTATCGCTTATCTGGATTCAAAAAATTATCAGATATCCTACGATCAGGCTAAATCCGAGCTTAAATCAGCCGAAGCCGGACTGGATGCGCTGAAATTGAAGGCTGAGACCACGAAGAAACTGTTCGAGTCCGGGAAAGTATCGAAGTACGAACTTACCAACGACGAAAGCTCGCTTAAGAAAGCCGAAGCGGCAGTAGACGCCGCAAAAGCCGGTCTGGAGCGCGCAAGAATAAATTACGAGAACTCCAAATTCCTTTCGCCGGTCGTCGGCTCTATTGCGCAACTTAATATCAAGGAAGGCCAGTTCGTGGCGACCGGTCAGGCCGTCGCCTCTATTGTCGACTGCAGAAAGCTTCTGATAAAAACGGGAGTTACCGAAAATGACATCGTGTCGCTTAAAAACGGAAGTCCCGTGGAGATAAAACACAACGGATCGGAGAAAATAATTTATGGGGAAGTGACAGGTTCAGGGAAAAAACCCGATGCGACAGGCAATTATCCTGTTGAAATAGAGATTGACAATTCAGGGAACGCGCTCCTTCCGGGAATGATAGTAAGAGGAAAGATCGAATCCGCAAGACTTGAGAATATGATTTATACGGATTTTGACAATATTATAGAAGAATTCGGTAATTATTTCGTATATGTGATCGGATCGCAGAACAAAGCTGAAAAGCGTAAGATCACTCTGGGGAGGAAATACGGGAATACTATCATTATAGCTTCAGGTGTAAAAACCGGCGATATGATGGTTGTGTCAGGCATAGACGCTTTAAAAGACGGTGCTGAAGTAAGAGTGTTCGGAAGCGCTAAAAAGAACGAAAAATAATTCTCCGGGGCCAATGATGAACCTTCCAAAATTTTCAGTATCAAATCCCGTACTTATAAATATGGTGATGATAATTATATTTATTCTAGGGATTTTTTATACATATAGAATACCTAAAGAATCCATGCCACAGATAGAATGGGGATCTTTCATGATAAACGTCGCATACCCCGGGGTCGCACCTGATGAGATTGAGACGCTGATCATTCAGGAGATCGAGGACGAACTTTCAGATCTGACCGATATTGACTATATAAGTTCCACGGCGTACGAGGGAAGAGCGGTCATATTCGTGAACCTTAACGCCGGAGTTGACTTAGACAAGGCGTGGAACGACGTGTCCAGAGAGCTCGACAAGGTAAGAGGTCTGCCCGAGGACGCTACAGATCCGTTCATGCAGAACATGAGCATGAGAGAGCTTAAATCGGTCTGTACCGTCGCGATCGAAGGCGAGAAATACACTCCGGACGGCATAAGAAGGATATCCGAGCAGATAAAGGACGATCTGGCGAAGATCAATTACGTTTCCAAGGTAGAGCTGAAGGGAGCTAAGGTAAGAGAGATCAGGATCGAGCCGGACCTGAATAAAATGGAATATTTCAACATCGGGTTTTCTGATATTGAGACAGCTGTACAGGCCAAGAACCTCAATCTGCCGGGCGGTACTGTAATGGCCGGAAAATCGGAAGTGCTTGTGCGAACTATGGGACAGTTCGAGTCGGTCAATCAGATAGAATACGTGGTACTGAAAGCTTTCGACAACGGATCTGTCCTCAGGGTCAGAGATATTGCGAAAGTGATCGATACTTACGAAGATGTGAACGTTAAAACAAGGCTGGACGGGAAAGAGAGTCTGAATCTGTACGTTTATCAGAACGCTGACGGTAACATTCTTGATATAATAAAAGACATCAGAAGTTACATAAAAACTATTCCCGAAAAATATACCGACGTACGGGCAAGAGTAGTGAACGACGACTCTATATCTGTCAGAAGCAATATTAATACTCTTTCTATGTCGGCCCTTTTAGGTATTATACTGGTATTTATAACACTTTATGTTTTTATAGGATGGAGGAACGCAGTATTCGCGGCTATGGGGATCCCGTTCTCTTTTATGATGACCTTCTGGCTGATGCAGTATTTCGGGATAACGATAAACAATCTGAGCCTTTTCGCCCTCGTTCTGGTGCTGGGTATGGTCGTGGATGACGCTATAGTGGTGATCGAAAACGTGCACAGGAACATTGAAGACGGAATGAGCCCTGAAGACGCCGCCGTGAAAGGCGCGGGAGAAGTCATGTGGCCGGTTATTGCAGCCGTACTTACTACGATAGCCGCTTTTCTGCCTCTTCTTATGATGGAAGGTCATATGGGCAGGTTCCTGGGAGTTTTTCCGAAAGTTGTTTCGCTTGCGCTTTTCGCTTCGCTTTTCGAAGCACTTCTCATACTGCCGTCACATCTGGCCGACTTCTCGAAACCTCACGATAAAACCAAAGCTGAAGGACATTTCTATAAAAAACTCGTAAAAAAATATTCCGCCGTGCTCATCGGATTTTTGAAGAGAAGGACACTTGTCATGACTGTTGTTGTTCTTGCGCTGCTGGCTTCAATGTTCACTGTCGTAAAAGGGCTTGTCAAGTTTGAGTTCTTTCCAAAAACAGCTCCGACTACAATTACAATAAAAGCTGAGACATTTGCAGGAACCCATCTGGAGAAAACCGATTCTCTGACGCGTGTGATCGAGAACTTCGTGATGAACATGCCCTATCAGGAGAACTTCAAAGCGCTCAATACGAATGTCGGACAGCAGCAGGACAGGGCATTCTGGGATGAATCGACCAATCTTATAGAGCTCCGGCTTGACCTTATAGATGCTGACAGCCTGACAGTTGATCTGAATGTCGTAAACTCCGAGATAAGGAAGTTCCTCAACGGCATGCAGGAGATCGTCAGCTATAAATTCTCTACCGGCAGAAGCGGACCTCCGACCGGTGAGGATGTCGAGATAAGGATCCTCGGTGACGATCTGAAAAGGCTGCAGGAGCTGTCTGAAAAGGTTAAAGGTGTAGTATCATCAATTTCCGGTGTCAAAGATGTCGAAGACAATTTCGATGCGGGAAAGAAGGAAATGAAGATCTATCCCGACTACGAGAAACTTATGCTCTACGGTATCAGTGTTTCCGAGCTGGCGGCTTTTATCAGGACAGCATCGGTGGGCAAAATCATATCGGAATATTCGGAAAGATCTGACAAGTACAATATCAGGGTTATACTTCCCGATGATCAGTTCAATTCTATCGATAAAGTACGCAACATGAAGATGAATACGCGTACAGGCATGAAGATCGTGCTCAAGGATGTGGCCGAATTTGAGATTTCCAACACTATTTCAAGGATAGTCAGAAGGGACGGAAAGAGGACTGTAACGATCACAGGTAATGTCGGCACATATACGGAGAACGGGAAAACCATGATGAGAACTCCTGATGAGGCTAACGAACTGCTGTTCGGCAACAAGATCAAAGGTATAACCGGTAAGCTTGAGAACTTCGATAGAGAAAATCCCGGTTACAGGATAGAGGTGGGCGGTGCCAGCGACGAACGGGCTAAGAGTTTTCATTCTCTTTATATTGCTTTCGTAATAGCCCTGATCATGATATATATGATACTAGGTACCCAGTTCAAATCGTACGTACAGCCACTCATCGTGATGATAACCATACCTTTCGCGTTCATCGGGGTCATCTTCGGGCTCGTGGTCACGAACACGCCTTTTTCGATCCTTTCCATGATCGCAGTGGTCGCGCTTGCCGGCATCGTCGTGAACGACTCGATCGTTTTTGTTGACTTTATCAATAAAGAAAGGGAAAAAGGAATTGACCGCTGGAACAGCCTCATAAATGCCGGCATGACAAGGCTGAGGCCGATAATTCTTACAACCGTAACGACCATCTTCGGACTTGTACCTATGATAATATCCCAGTCGGAGTCGGTCAGGATGTGGAAGCCAATGGCGGTCAGCATATCGTTCGGGCTCGGGTTCGCGACTATTCTTACGCTTCTGGTACTTCCAGTAGTATATTCACTCATAGACAGTTTGGCCTGCAGGTGCAGCGGAACGCAGAAGATGAGACTGACGGATGCTCTGGGCCTTCGTAAAGAAAAAGGTTACGATAAATAATTTATATATTTCGCTTGCTTTCGGATTAACACTTAGCTATTTTGCTAATAGAGAGTAAAATAGGAGAAGTGTTATGAAGAAGTTTGTACTTTTAGTTTTATTAGTTGTATTGTCTGTTTTTGCCGGATCACCTAAATTGTATTACATCTCAATTGAGGATCAATGGGATGGAGTATATGATTTTACAAAATTCCCTTACGATAATGTTACGTTCGAATTCTGGATCTCAGGAAGGGAATATGACATATGTGATCAGAATGGGATAATGTGTGGGTATGACGATTTTGATATGGGAATCTCAGCCATCTATCTTGATCTGCAGAATTTTCAGGAGACTTGGAATTTTAATGACATCCTGAATATCAGAATCAAACAGGATGATAATCCTTTCGATACACTCTGGTTCGAGGCGGTTTTAGCGGAGACACTCGACGGAACAGCAGACCCGGTATTTATCGGATTTACAGATGATCCGATCGCGCTGGGTCTGATAGCAGGAGGATCTGACATATCAACAATAACTTATCCGTGCGTAACGACACCGGCATCGGATATAAACCTGGTCGGACTGCCATTTGATAACGGCTGGACAAAAGCATCCAATTTCGATCCGTCAGGCACGAATATGGACGCAGTATCTCACTGGAGCGCCGAACATCAGGGATGGTATACGGCAGGTCATCACCCGTCGCTGGGATGGGGAACTGATTTTGAAGTCGGGACCGGCAATGCCTACATGATCAACGCGCTTAATAATTTTGATTTTACAGTAACGGGTCAGTATGTTAAAGAGGATTACGACCTGTTCCCGACGGCAGGTACTGATATCAATATGGTACTTCATCCTGTTTTTAAATATCAGTTGGATTCTCTATCTGAAATAGGCGATGACATTGGTACTGATTATCTTAGTACATTATCGAAATGGGATAATATCAATCAGCATTGGATTTCAACAGCATATAATGTGATAATCGGCTGGTTTGGTGATCAGTTTTCTCAGGCGGGAGATGGTCTTATTCTAAATATGAAAGACAGTATCAACTGGCCAGGATCAAAGAATACGGTAAAAGGCGGCGGAATTCCCAGAGTTGCGTATTTCAATCTTGTAAATGTCTCTACGGGAAAAGCTCTAACTTATGACGAATACAGGTTGATCGAATTTGATGCATGGATCGACCAGAGACCGTCAGAAATACTTCATGAGTACAGTTACGGCTGCGGTTTTACGATGATCGATACTTTAAGCGTTGCATACGTGGAGGTCAGCAATTTTACATCCGGGTGGGATCCGGGTGAGTATCTGAATATAAGATTTACGAATTTCGATTCAATGTGGGGCTGGGAGATACTGGATAATTATCTTGATGGATCAGGATCACCTTTATATATTGGATTTGAGCCAATAATTCCAAGATCAGGTCTTCCAGGCCTGATTTCTATGGATCATGTAATTCCTATTTGTAGCGTGGACTTAAATATCGAATGTGAGATCTTCAGCTCGGTAGCTTTATTATCATGGGGGTTTAACGGTTATTCGATCTTCCATGTATATACTTCCGATACGCCTTACGGTGAATTCATACTTGCAGGAACAGTTGAACATCAGTATGAATGGTCTGAACCGATAGCGGAAGATAAAAAGTTCTATCATGTGAGATCTTCAAGCGGCGACAGCGAGCCTCCCAAAACGATTTATATAAGTGTTGACGGTGAAGTTAGTGAATGATAATTGATTTAATGGGGAAGTAAAATGAAGAAACTGCGAACTATCTTATTTTTTGTTACTACTTTAACCGTACTTGCAGGGATTACAAAAGAATTTTATATTGAAGTAATTGATAAAGACGGCGTATCACATTTTGATTTCAGCGGACCACCCTATGATTATATCGTTACTAAAGCATGGATCGATGCAAGACCCTATGAACTGTTTACGAATTCTCTTGAAATTGAATATTTGTGGATTGATAATTATTTATCACTTATTTATTTTGATATCGGAGATTTCCCGACATCATGGTCAACAGGAGATAATTTATATGTATATTTAAAGCAGGAGACAACGAATGTTGATAATCCTTTTCCAAATTATATGACACTGGATACAGGAGATCAGAATGTTGTATTTGACGGACCCAGTTTAGGAGGCGGTCCGGGGATATCAATTTATATACCGTCTTCAGTTGAAGCTCAGAATATCCCGATGCAAACAGAGCTGTACCAGAACTATCCGAACCCGTTCAATCCTGAAACGAAGATCAGTTTCGATCTGCATGAGGATTCTGATGTTACTTTGAGTATTTTCAACTATGATGGACAGCTTGTAAAGGAACTTGTGAGCGGAAAATTCTCAGCAGGAAATCATTCTGTTAATTTCAATGCTGCTGATCTGAACAGCGGTGTTTACTTTTATATACTGGAAACTGGAGAAACTAAATTTACGAAGAAAATGTTGTTGATTAAATAATTATTCAGGCAGTATAACCTTAAACGAGCACTTGTCGTCACCGCTCAGTACCGAAGTCAGGATCTCAACCCTGACTTCTTTATTTGTGGCGGCTTCCCATTGCTGCCTGTACCATCCGGCTCCGCAGTAGCAGTATGTCTTACTCATACTTCCGTTCAGATTTTCTCTGATGATAGGGCAGAAACAGTATGCTTTTCTTCTTTCCTCATCCGTTTTGGCTTCTGCAAAAGCTTTCGGATCGCGCGGTTTCTTCTCGGAATATATCTCGTTCCCTTTTCTGACCGGAGGTTCTATCCAGCCTGGATCTGCAGCTATAAAATCTATGACAGCATCGACAGGATCTTTTCCGGCTTTTTCTGCTTCGATATAAGCGTTGCGGAGCTTCTGCAACTGCTCTTTCGGGAATATATGCGAACAGCCTGACAGGATCTTGTATTTTGCGTATTCTTTGTTCCTGTCGACTATATCGACCATCTTCTTTATTTTTTCAAACCTTTCGTTTATTTCGGTCTCAGGTGAAATATCTTCACATATTTTTCCAATTTCTTTAGTATCGGTATGTTCAAGGATCGAGCGGCAGTTCTTTAGGAAAAGTTCCGTCCACTGATGCTCTACGAAAAGAAGCTCGACCTCTCCTTCCGTGCTTCCGTCGAGGTATACTTCGATCACGAACTCATCTGATATCATTCCTTTATTATAAGCATACCCGTAGACTTCCGAATACTTTTCCCCAAGATCCTTTAATCCCATATCTGTCTTTAAGGACAGAACTTTAAGCGCGTTATATTTTTTAACGGCGAAATCTCCTGCGGATACGATCTTATCTGTCACGGGAAATCCCGCTTCCACCCAGTAACCTTCTGTAACGCTCGAAATATAACTGATCTTACAGAACGCGGGACCTGTGATCTCGTCTTTGAACTCTTCTTTAATGGAACTGAATACGCCGTTCAGTTCGGATCTTTTCTTCATATTGAAGATGCTTACGACAGCGTTGAATCCGCCGAAAGTGGTATGTTCAATCATATTTACGCTCATTACCCGGCTCCGTATTTTAATCTAAATAATAAACAAGGAAGTATCAAAATGCAAATACTTCCTTGTTTTGTGAAAAAGTAAAATTTACTTTTCGACTATTGAGGAACTGTTTATACTGTATACGAATCTGTCTCCTTTATACTCAGGGCAGTAGAAATCCGCTTTTACACCATCAGCTACAGCTTCATTTTTGAATTTCAGCAGGTTGGCTTCGTTGTTACCAGCGTGCATCGGGAAAACAACACTCGGATTCAATTTGCCCACAGCGTATTTTACCCCCATTTTTAAAGCTGTCTGATCCATGAAATTACATCCGGTAACAGGAAAGAATGCGATATCCACTCTGTCGGTCAGTCCGGCAAGATAATCTATTTCAGTAACGTACGGGCCTTTCAGCTCTCTGTCCATATTGGCGTGATCTCCGGGATGAAGTATGGTGATCCCGTTGGTTTTGACAAGAAAGCCGACTCCTGTATCTGTTGACGGAACGGTAGTAATATCAACTCCGTCGATCACAATATGCCTCCTGCCTTCGACGATGTTAAGGTCTTTTACGTTCCTCTTCGGATCGAAACCGGTGACGAATTTAATGTTATCGAATTTCTCTTTCCAGTCGAACATCGCGGGAGTATAGTGGTCTCTGTGGTCATGGGATATAAATACTATTACATTTTCATTTTTAAGTTCTTCAGGTACAAGATATCCGTTGTTTATATTCGGATGTCCCGGTTCCGATGAATTTTCATTTACCCAGTAATCGAATACCAGCAGGTGATCTTTTGTTCTGACCGCCCATCCGCTGTGCCCCAGAAAAAATATCTTCGCTTCTTCCGCATCTGCTGCCAAGCCTTTATGAAGATCGTCGATGTCTTTATTTTCCGCTTTATTTTTTATAAGAAGTTTAGCGATCTGATCATTTCCGTGATATAAAGCCGAATATAAAGGTGAATGTCCGTTGTTGTCTGTTATATTTACTTCAGCTCCTTTGGATACCAGTACTGAAGCGATCTTTTGGTAACCTTTTGATGCCGCGATATGCAGTGCCGTTCTTCCGTACGCAATATCCTTTATATCAGGATCGGCTCCGTTGTCGATCAGTAACTGTGCAATTTCGTCAGATCCTCTGTTAACGGCGATCATAAGCGGGGTGGAACCGTTCGAATCTATCACATTCAGAGGTGCTTTTCTCTTTATGAGAAGTTCCACGATCTCGGGATTATTGGCGTACATGGCATGATGAAGTGTGGTAGTACCGTCAATTGTGCAGGAATTACCTGACATGCATTCTTTCGGAGCGATCTCGGCTCCCTTGTCGAGAAGAAATTCAACCGTTTCTTTACCTCCTCTTATAGCTGACAGTAAAGGTGTCATTCCGAAATTATCCTTTTCATTAATATCCAGTCCATAGCTCTGAAGCAGTTCAATTGTTTCTTTAGATCCTCTTGCGGCCGCGTTGAACATCAGTGACTTTCCGTCAGAGTCCTTTGCATTAATATCCGCGCCTTTCTCTTTAAGGAATTTGATAACTTCGGGAGTATTCCCCGCTACAGCCCATACTATCGGAACCTGTCCGGCATCGTTCTTCTGGTTTAAATCGTATCCTTTCGAAAGAATGTATTCAATCAGTTCTATGTTCCCGTTCCTCGCAGCAAAATGAATCGGTGTATTGCCGTAGGAATTCACATCTTTGAGATCTCCTCCCATTTTCTCAAGGAATCTGATCGTCTCAAGATCAGCACCCCAGACAGCTTCGAAGATAGGCTTTCTGCCGGCTTTTGATACAGCATTAATATCAGCTCCTTTGTCAATCAGGAACTTAACAAGTTTAAAGTTCCCGGACATACACGCGAAATGCAGCGGAGTAACATCATTATTGTCCTTGTAATTCACGTCCGAACCTTTTTCGACAAGTATCTTAGCGATATCCAGATAACCTTTTACAGCGGCATTCTGCAAAGGTATACTGCCTTCCCTGTCTTTTGTATTTATGTCTGCGTCTTTTTCCACAAGATATTCTACTATATCTGTTTTCCCTTCGATTGAAGCAAAATTGAGAGGTGAAAAATAATTGTCTATTTTGCTTTCGAGCAGGTCTTTATTCCCCTCGATCATTGATTTTACCTGGACCAGGTCACCGTTATTGATAGCCGTTTTCATGTCCGACACTCCGATCAGCAGTGAAATTGACGCAAGAACTGCGGTTGTAAGCATTTTTTTCAACATAACTTCCTCCGGTTTTGTTTAGTTAAATTTATGAAAATAACAGAGAAATCATTGAGAATTCCGATAAAGCGATTTTATTCAGGGATGAAAAGAATAAAAAAGAAAAATAATGTTGGCGGTATCGGATATTTATTATATATTTACAACATGGTGTATGAAATACAGGATTTTTTTTATGCAATCACGGAAAATATATAACAGGATCGCACTTTTAAGGCAGGAATCCTGTATCGGCAGGAAAGAGCTCGCAGAGATGATCGGTGTCAATTTCCAGACGATAGGTTACCTGGAGCGCGAGGAATACAATCCCAGCCTAGATCTTGCCTTCAGGATATCTGATGTATTTAAAAAGCCTGTAGATTTTATTTTTTCAATAGAACCGATGGAGTCATTAAGCAAGATCGCTTATGAAAAATACCTTGGAGGAAAAAATGAAGAAAAAGCTGAATAATATACACTACATCGGACTGAACCTGCTGAGCGCGGTGCTTTTCGTACCGGCAATAGAATACATGAAAGAATTAGAAGCCCGTTGGCCGCTTATTACAGTTCTGTCATTTCTCGGAGCCGTGTTCACTATAAGTTTCTACTTTGCATTCTATAGAACCGGAGCGTGGAAGTTCGTTCATACTCCACTTGAAAAACTTGACGAGAGGGAACTCAAGATAGCGGGAAGCACATCGAGAATATCTTACGCGGTATTTACAGTGGTATCCCTTCTTGTAATGCTGGTACTGTCGCTGACTGACCTTCAAATAAATGTCGTTTTCACTGCAGTCTTCATCTACTTCGCCCATATACTTCCGTCGTCGATAGTGTCATTGGGAACAAAAAATGTACCTGAAGCAGAATGAAAAGGATACTCGTCATAGGCTGCGGAGGAGCCGGGAAATCCACTTTTGCAAAGGAGCTGCATAAAAAATTAGGATTGAAACTAATCCATCTTGACTGTCATTTCTGGCTGCCGGGCTGGGAAACCGTCGAAAAAGATAAGTGGGAAAAACTTACTGACGAATTCATTGCCCGTGACGAATGGATAATGGACGGCAATTATTCAGGTACGATGGATAAAAGGATCGAAAAAGCTGATGCTGTAATATATTTCGACTTCCCCCGCTGGAGATGTCTTTACAATGCTTTTATGAGGATGTTAAAAGGTAAACTGTTCAAGAAAGAGAGATCCGATATTACATCCGGATGCGATGAAAGATTCGATCTTGAATTCTATAAATGGATATGGAATTATAACAGTAACAACAGAGAAACGAATCTGCAGAAATTAAACAAAGCTTCTTCGACAAAAAAAGTTTATATAATCAGATCATATAAACAGAAAAGAGAGCTGCTGAGATCAATTTAACTTGTAACGGTACTCATTGCATAAAACTGATCTGCCGAACGCATTCCGTGTTTCTTCTCTGACGAACGAATAACCGGATTTTTCAAGAACCCTGACGGAAGCGGCGTTTGCGCTGTCGACAATACCTGTGATCCCGTCCAATCCGAAGTGTTTTATTCCATATACCGAGAGAGCTTTTACAGCTTCTGTCGCGAAACCTTTTCCCTGATGCTTTTCTTCGACAGCATAACCGATCTCAACTCTCTCATTCAGAGGACTTAATCCTGCGTGACCAATTAGTTCGCCTGTAGTTGTCAGCTCAATTCCGAGTACGAAAGGTTTAGTTTTCGGATCGGGATTATTATAGCGTGAGATCAGGAACTCAAGAACTTCGTGTGCTTCATTTTCCTCAGAATAAACCTGGTCAGGGATCCACTTTTTCATACCTTCCTCAATGCTCATCTGATATATTTTCTGAGCATCGTTCAAAGTGAACGGGCGAAGTAAAAGGTTTTTGGTTTCGATCATAAAGCACAACCCTGAACGAGATTGTTTTTTATAAGATATTTGAATACTTTATCCTGTATTCCGGTCTTGTTAATGCACCACAGAGGAGCGATCAGATCTTTTTCCGGTGCGTCTGCGTAAAGTCTGTGAATAACTGTGTCCTTATTCAGATGAGAAAGAAGAAGCCCGAGCCTGTGGAAATATTCTTCTTCGGCCAATATCTTCGGAGCAGACCCTTCATGGTAGAGTTTTTCAAGCCGAGTATTTTTCAGTACCATGAGCTGGTGGATCTTAAGTCCGGTGGTCTTTGAACCGTTCAGGAAACGGGCAAGTTCGATAATTTTATCATCGTTCTCGTTCGGAAGACCCAAGATTATGTGAGCTACAGATTCAAATCCGTATGAAGAAACAAGATCAACTGCTTCAGTAAACTGTCTCACTGTGTGTCCGCGACCTATCCATTCAAGGTCTTTTTCGTTTATGGTCTGAAGACCCATTTCTACCGTCACGTCCGTTTCCAGTGATTTGAGTAAATCAAGAATTTCTTCACCAATTGTGTCAGGTCTGGATGAAACTGCGATACCAACTATGCCTGAATTAGAGACAGCGTTTTTATATAATACTTCAAGATATTTAAGTTTGTTCTTGACTTTGTGTGATGTGTAAGTTGACGAATAATCCTGAAAGTACGCTATGAAAGCTTCGGCACCGTTCCTTTCTCTAAGGTAGTTCATATGGTCTTCGACCTTGCTGTCAGCCTCGAGGTCAAGTAGAGGTTCAAGTGACTTCATGTTGCAGTAGACACAGCCTTCATGTCCTATGGTTCCGTCAAGGTTCGGGCAGGTAAAATCACCGTGAAAGTTCAGTTTATAGACTTTTTTGCCGAATTTGTTCTTCCAGTGGTCGCTTAAGCGTGTTACTATTTCCGACAGGTCTGTCAAAACAGTTTCCTGCCAAGATTAAAATTAAGTCCGGGGAATAGTGCAGGATCTTTTTTCAGTTTTTCGAATTTATACAGGATGTTGTCCTCGCCTGTAAGGTCTATAATGATCTCGTGTGCCCGCACATCTGGGATAGGAGCGCCTTCAATGGTAAAATGCTCATCTGAAATGAACATAGTGATCCCGTTGTATTTTCTGACCGAGAATCTGAAACATTCTCTATCAGAGAAAGTGCTTCCGTCCGGGAAGTTGTCCGACATAGACCGGGTATAGAAAAGAGGTATCCTTGAATATATTGTCATGCGCAGAGGAAGAGGGGAGTATTTTAGACCTTCCAGAGTTTCAGCGTCGGATTCAAAGGGCAGATGTGCCGAAGAGAGCCCAAGTTCTTTAAGCTGTTTCGCAGCCAAGATATTATAAGGAGAAAGACCGGGACCGCAGTCAATTTTTTTGTTCGAGTTTTTAAGAAGTTTAATATGTCCTATGTCGTTAACTTCGTAAGATATGCTGTTGGTGTGTTCAAGAGCCTCGATCATTTTAGCGCACTCTTCCAGGTCTTTTTCGAACAGTATAGGGAAGAAAGATATCTCGACCCGTACTTTTGAAGCAAGTTTCTTATATAAGTACAGAAATGAAGACGACGGTTCGGTTACGATCACTTTTTTTATCCCGCGATCCTTTACATCATCCATAATTTGTGCGATGTCGCCCGATGCGATCTTAAGAATATTTGTATTCTGAAAACATATATCCAGAGTATTCTTAGGGTCCGGATCGAAATTATTCAGTTCATATTCAAGCTTGGGTGGAAGTTTAACATTCTTCAGAAATTTCTTTTCTTTTCTGCTTAAAGGCGCTACAGTCGAACCTATTTCCGAGATGATATTGTTGAGTTGAGATTTCGGGATGAGAATGTCATTATCAAGCTCGAATCTGCCAAGGAACAGACCTCCGAAGGCAGTGTTCCTGATCCTGCTCTCCAGTTCTGAAAGATATGTCCCGCGGTTTTCGTTCCGGACCGCTTTGTGTCTGACAGAAAATTCAGTGTTGCCGTGATCGCTGAAAATCTCGAGTTTCAGTTCCGTTCCTGTTCTGACACATAGATCGTACTTTCCCTGACCGACAGTTCTGGAACTTCCGGAATAGGGTCGCGCTTCATGTGCGGCGACGGATCCAAAGTTCTGTCCGGTGATGAGTTTGTCTAGACCACCAAAAAATCCTTCTCCCTGCTCGCGGCCGGAAAAGTTTGAAGGGTCCGTACCTTCAGATTTTTCACCATTAAGCAGGCTTCTGTAATATCTGGTCACGGATCCGACCCAGTTCGCACTTTTCAGTCTGCCCTCGATCTTGAGAGCGGAAATGCCCGTTTCCTGCAGTTCAGAAAGTTTTTCTGAAAGGTTCAGGTCTTTCATAGAGAAATAAGCTTTATATTCGTCCGAGCCGTCTTTTCTGAACCTGAACCTGCAGGGAGCCTGACAAGAACCTCTATTCGCCGATCTTCCGCCGAACCACGACGACATCAGGCACCTTCCCGAAAATGAAAAACACATCGATCCCTGAACGAATACTTCCGTTTTCGGGAAATACGGCTTAACAAGATATTTAAACTCATCCCGATTCAGCTCACGGGCAAGCACGACTCTCGAAGCGCCGATGTTCTCTGCGGCGGCCATAGCCTTTGAATTGGCTATCCCGAACTGGGTGCTGAGATGGTATTCCACTCCGGTGAGATATTTATTGAGTATATATATAAGACCAAGGTCCTTCACTATAACGGCATCTGTACCGGACTTTTTCAAATATAATAGAATAGATGCTGCGTCTTCGAGTTCTGATGTTTTCAGATCAATATTGAGAGTAATGTATACCCTGACGTCTCGCGAATGTGCAAGTTCCAATATATCAGGAAGTTCGTCGATCCTGAAATTCTTAGCAGGCTTTCTTGCATTGAACATATTAAGTCCGAGGTAAACTGCATCAGCGCCGTTTTCAAGAGCAGCCGAAAAAGCGTCCCTATTTCCCGCAGGAGACATCAGTTCCATATATTCCGTGATAATTTTATTTTTTTTCTGTCAGACTATATTTTACGAGCAGTTGATTCTTTTCAACTATATCACCCCTGTTAACATAGATATCTTTTATAACAACATCAGAATCAAGAGTTATCTCGTTGATCATTTTCATAGCTTCCAGAGAAATTATATTTGAACCGGCTTTAATTGTTTTACCTTTTTTTGCGGGTATCTCCACTATCTGCCCGGGAATGAAAGCCCTTATCTCGGATTTGTTCAACTGAGGAGGTTTCCGGTTCTTACTTAATTCGTATTTTTTTGTCAGATTCGTCTGATATTCAGCACCGTCTACATTAATTATATCGTCCATATTTTAACCTGTCCGTACTTTTATAATGGTATTGAATCATGCTTATGCTGTTTTTTCACGATCTTTTTTGATTTTCCCAGTTCGAAAGATCTGATTATTTTCTCTCTTGTCTCTTCAGGTGTTATCACTGCATCGATGTATGCTTTTGATGCGGCATTGTAAGGGTTCGAATACTTTTCCTTGTATTCTCTGATCTTCTGCTGCCTGACTTTTTCAGGTTCAGTTGCTTCGGAAATCTCTTTGGCAAAGATGATATTACAAGCGCCTTCGGGACCCATTACGGCTATCTCTGCGGTAGGCCATGCATAAACAAAATCAGTTCTGAGATGTTTTGAAGCCATCGCTATATATCCTCCGCCGTATGCTTTTCTTATTATGACAGTCACGGTGGGAACCGTAGCTTCAGAATATGCGAAAAGAAGTTTCGCGCCGTGCCTGATAACTCCGTAATGTTCCTGATCAATACCCGGAAGATAACCCGGAAGATCTACAAGCGTCAGGATAGGTATGCCGAAAGAATCGCAAAAACGAACAAATCTTGCAGCTTTATCACTCGAATCAACATCAAGAACACCTGCCAGATATTTCGGATTATTGGCGATAATGCCTACAGATTTACCGCCCATTCTCGCGAAACCCACAGTGATGTTGGGTGCGAAATATTTCTGGACCTCAAAAAAGTAGGAATCGTCAACAAGGTAAGAGATAAGATCTTTCATATCATAAGCAAGTCTGTTGTCATCAGGGATAATGTTCTCTATTTTCTTTTTACTTTTCGGGGATTTAGGTCTCACTTCGGGAACGGGTTTATCCCAAGCTGAAGGTATAAAACTCAGAAGTTCTTTTATCTGATCAAGTGCTTCAGTTTCAGATTGTGCAAAAAAATGTGCGTTCCCCGTAATTTCATTATGCACTCTTGCTCCGCCTAAACTTTCAGCGTCGATCTTTTCTCTAAGGACGGATTCGATCACTTTCGGACCGGTAATGAACATCTGCGACAGTTTGTCGACCATAAAAACGAAGTCTGTGATAGCCGGAGAATATACTGCACCTCCCGCGCACGGACCCATAATTACGGATATCTGAGGTATTTTTCCGCTGTTAATAGTATTCCTGTAAAATATTTCACCATATCCCGCAAGTGAATCGACACCCTCCTGTATCCTGGCTCCGCCGGAATCGTTTATTCCGATAACTGGTATGCCCATGTTAGAGGCGATATCCATAACTTTTGTGATTTTTGCAGCATGCATCCTTCCAAGAGACCCTCCCGCTACAGTGAAATCCTGAGCGAAAACACAGACCGGTCTACCGTCGATATTTCCAAAACCTGTTATTACGCCGTCACCGGCCAGTTTCTGTTTATCAAGTCCGAAATCCCTTCCCTGATGTTCAACAAAAAGATCTATTTCATTAAATGTGTTTTTATCAAGAAGCTGTTCGATCCTCTCTCTTGCGCTCAACAGACCTTTTTCTTTCCTTTTCTGGAGCTTTTCTTCACCACCTCCTTTCTTAAGAATACCGGCACGGGACAGGAGCTGATTTATTTTTTCCAGCATTATACCTCCAAATACATTAAATTAGCCTATCATTGCCAAAAAATCGGCATTATAATTTAAATCATATTTTTATTAAATGCAATTTATTTTATCCGTTGAGAATTTTCTTGACAAACAAAACGGTTATACATATATTTGGCGCAGTTTGCGGGTATGGTGGAACTGGCAGACACGCCAGACTTAGGATCTGGTGCCTTTCGGTGTGGGGGTTCAAATCCCTCTATCCGCACTACAAACGGCTGATTGAAGCCGTTTTTTTATTAGACAAAGCTGAAATTCCATTTTGGCAGTTTAAAATTTATTAAAATATTACTTGACGGGTCAAAATAAGGACGTTATATTTGTGACAAAATGCGACGTGTTGTGAAAGTAATAACAACACTTGAAATAAAATATAACGAAGAGAGGCAAAAATGTATAACATTGACAGGTTCATGGCAGAACTCGAAAGAAAAAATCCTTCTCAGCCGGAATTTATTCAGGCGGCAAGAGAAGTGATCGAATCGGTTATTGATGTTGTCAACGAGAATCCAGCTTACCTTAAAGCTAAGATTCTTGACAGGATCACCGAGCCGGACAGAGTATTCATGTTCAAAGTAGAGTGGGAAGATGACAACGGCGATGTTCAGGTTAACAAAGGCTACCGCGTACAGTTCAATAACGCGATCGGCCCTTATAAAGGCGGTCTCAGATTCCATCCGAGCGTAACACTCGGCGGTCTCAAATTCCTGGGTTTCGAACAAATGTTCAAGAACAGCCTTACAACTCTTCCAATGGGTGGAGGAAAAGGCGGATCTGATTTTAATCCTAAAGGAAAATCGGACAATGAAATTTTGAGATTCTGCAGATCTTTCATGACAGAACTACAGAAGTATATAGGACCTGAGACAGACGTACCTGCAGGTGACATAGGTGTTGGAGGAAGAGAAATAGGGTATATGTATGGTCAGTATAAAAGGCTTAGAAGCGAGAATACCGGTGTACTTACCGGAAAAGGACTCAACTGGGGCGGTTCGCTGATCAGACCTGAAGCTACAGGATTCGGCGCAGTTTACTACGCTGACGAGATGCTGAAATATAAAAAAGAATCGATGAAAGGTAAGATCGTATCCTGTTCCGGTTTCGGTAACGTTACATGGGGTACGGTTATCAAGGCTACAGAACTTGGCGCAAAAGTCGTAACGATTTCAGGACCGGACGGTTATATATATGATAAAGACGGTGTAAATACTCAGGAAAAATTCAATTACCTTCTTGAATTAAGAGCGTCAAATAATGATATAGTAGCACCTTACGCAAAAAAATTCCCGAATGCCAAATTCTTCCCTGGCAAAAAACCGTGGGGTGAGAAATGCGATATGGCTTACCCGTGTGCAATTCAGAATGAACTTAATGGTGAAGACGCAAAGAAACTTGTTGAGAACGGCTGTAAATATGTAATAGAAACTTCCAATATGGGATGTACTCCGGAAGCTGTCGAAGTATTTCTTCATGCTAAGATCGCATTCGCACCGGGAAAAGCTGCAAATGCCGGCGGTGTTGCTACTTCGGGACTTGAAATGAGCCAGAACTCAATGAAACTGTCATGGTCTAAAGAAGAAGTTGACGAGAAGCTGAAAGGGATCATGAAAAATATTCACGATGCAGGTGTAAAATACGGTAAAGATAAAAAAGGCAGCTTTGTAAATTACGTTAAAGGATCTAATATCGCCGGTTTCAAGAAAGTCGCCGACGCAATGATAGACTTAGGATACTAGTCAGTACCACATAAACCCTCCAAATTACTAAAAAAGGCTCGTTTTTGAGCCTTTTTTAGTTTGCGCAAAATATAAATATAAAATATATTTACATCCATTAATAAAAAGGAGAATCGTTATGCAAAAAGATTCCAGAGATTTTCTGCTTGAGCTGCTCAGAACTCCCTCGCCATCCGGTTACGAGTTTAATATACAGAAAAAATGGCTGAAATATACAGAAAAATATGCAGACAGGACTGAAACTGATATCGGAGGCAACGCCATAGCCGTTCTCAACCCGAAAGCGAAATTCAAAGTACTCCTTGCCGGTCACTGCGATGAGATCGGATTTATAGTAACAAGGATAGACGGGGACGGATTCGTTTACTTCAGCCCTGTTGGCGGGATCAGCCATAAAGTAGCGCCGGGGTTAAGGGTCGAGATCCTTGGTGAGAAAGAAATTGTAACCGGAGTTATCGGAGTTAACGCGGAACATCACGGAGGACTGAAGGATAAATTCGAGTTCGATGACCTGTTCATTGACTGCGGGTTCAGGAATAAAAAACAGGCGGAGAAATTCATATCAACTGGTGACTACGCTGTCTATTCAAGCGAGATAACAGAGCTCAAGAACGGCCTTATATCGTCCAAAGCGCTTGACGACAAGAGCGGTTCATTTATAGTTGCTGAAGTTATAAAGAGACTGAAAGGTCAGCCGCTGAACGTTGGAGTGTATTCAGTAAGCACGACAAGCGAGGAAACAGGTCTTCAGGGCGCATATTTCGCTTCTACCGGTATTGAACCGGATCTTGCGATCGCCTGCGACGTCACCTGGGCGACTGACTATCCGACTGTGAACAGATCTAAATACGGCGACTACACAATTGAGGGCGGCCCGGTGCTCGCTGTAGGATCGCCTGTGAGCGTTAAGATAAATAAAATGCTGAAGGCAGCTGCAAAAGAGTTGAAGATCGGGATACAGACCGAGGTCACTCCAAGAATTACCGGTACTGACGCTGACAGGATAAGATTCACGAACAAAGGTGTTCCTGTAGCCCTCGTTTCGCTCCCGATACGATATATGCACTCTCCTGTAGAGACCGCCAGTATGAAGCAGATAGAGAATGTGATCAAACTGCTGGTCGGGTTCATAAAGAACATGACCGGAAAAGAAAATCTGAAACCTCTGGAATGATATGGAAGAAAAAGAAAGCGTAAGGATCGACAAATGGCTTAAAGTGGCAAGGTTTTTCAAGCAGAGGGAACTTGCGGCGGAAGCGGTCGAGTCCGGGAAAGTAAGGTTGAACGGCGAAAAAGTAAAACCGTCAAGAATTCTCAAACCAGGAGATCAGATTACAGTCAAACAGGGCTCATCATATGTAAAATATACCGTTCTTGGGATCACGGACAGATCATTACCGAAAGAACAGGCAAAGGAACTATATAAGATGCTGGATCCTGAAGAAAAAAGATCTAAAGAGACAAATGAACTGATGAAGATACTTGAAGAGCAGGATAAGAAAAATGCCGAAGAGATCAAGCATAAGGGAAGGCCTACAAAGAAGGACAGAAGGATACTTAACAAATATAAGTATATGACAAATGATTAAAATAAAAGACCTGAAAAAAGATTTTCCCAAGTACGGATTTTCGATCGAATGCAGGCATTTATCTGTAGAGTCCGGTACGGCGGCCGGGATCTATGGACCTGCAGGATCAGGAAAAACTCTGTTTACAAAAACTCTTGCCGGTCTGACAGGCAGTTATTCCGGATCAGTTGAGATAGCATCAACGGAACTTAAAAATACTTACAGAAGAAAAATAGGCTATCTTCCGTTCAGAAATGTGCTTTATGGAAATCTGACTTTAAAAGAAATGTCACATTATCTTCTGGGGCAATACAAATTAAAACGTGAGGAATTCGATCTTAAACTTGACTGGTTTTCATCTTTATGGAATATAAGTCAATTCACGAACAGAAGAATCGCATCTCTGACCGACGGTCAGCTGCAGTCTGTCAAATTCTTTACATCCCTGCTTCACTCTCCAACTGTTCTGATCATAGACGAACCTTTTAATGGTCTGGGAACTGAGAGTACAGACAGTTTCTCCGCAGTCTTTGATGATATCAGGAAAAAACAGGTTACTGTTATTGCCGCATCAGCCAATTTTGATCTTCTCGAAAAGATCGTTCAGATAAGTACTCAAATATCAAACGGCAAGATAGAATAAATATGAGTTTATGCGGAATTATGAAAGAGATCAGGATATTTTTCAGAAACAGGACCGTTTCTGTTACTGTGATTTTTATGATAATACTAGAAATTACAGTAATTATAAAATCGGTAAATGTCATTCCTGACGGATCGGTAAGTCCTTTTTTCAGTTTCAGTTTTTTTCAGAAGCATTTGATACTGATGTTCTTTCCGTGTCTGCTTATTAATATACTCATTATGGCTTTTTCAGTTACTGCCGAAAGGCAGAACGGAATGCTGTCTAAACTGCTTCCGTACGGAGAATCTTTAATGGTCAGGAATAAAACAGCAGCAGCGACCGTGATCTCACTCTTTTTCAGTGTGCTATATGTGATCTCAGCTGTAATTGCAAGCGGATTAAAAACTTATTTGAGCTTCAAATTCGCAGTGTTCCTGACAGCATCATATATTTTTGTATTCTACGCGCTGTCATCATTCTCAGTTTCATTTGCTTTTATGTATTATCACGGAGACAACGACTATGGACCTGAACTGAAGCAAATGCTCATATATATATTCATAGTGTCGGCAGCAGTTTCATCATTTTATTATTTCATATCAGAGAACATGATATATTTTTATGAATTTATTACAGGATACAGACGAGTTTATCCTAACGCAGAGTTCATTTTATTCATGGTTCTGACTTTTATTTTTATGACTGGGGCGAGGATCATGCTTAAAAAGGCAGAGAAGAAGCTTTATGAAGAGCAATATTGAACATTTGAAGTCTTTTTTAGTTTATTACAGGTTTAACCGGGAGTATTTACAGATTTGAAGAACGTGTCACTTGCAATACTATTATGCTTAATTGCTGTAAGCAATGTGATGTCTCAGACAAGGGGATCTGCTATAAAGAAAGACAGAAACACCGCAGATAACAGGATCCTTGACAGACAATTGGCCTACGCTGTTTCTTCAGAGAAGAACGGCAATATCAATTCTGCTTACCAAGCTTACAGTAACCTGATGAAGAGATATCCTGCAGAAATTAAAGTCTTAACCGGATTCGTTGACACGAGCATAAAAACTGGTAAAATAAAAGAATGTGAAATATCATTGAAACAGCTGGTCAACAAACATCCCGTTAAACAGACGTTTACTGATCCTTCGGACGATTCGTCTTCATACGGAATAAAACTTCTCGGATTCATCGCTGAACTTTATTTCAGGACCGGAAGAAATCCCGAAGGTTATGAGATAATTACTCTGATAGATTCAGCAAATACTGAAAAGAAATTTAAGAAAGAGATCAAAGCCGCGGTGTTCATGAGATCAGGTTATTCTGAGGAAGCTGAAAAAATATACAAAGAACTGAGAAAGGAATCCGGAGATGAGAACTCTTATTCAGAGGAACTTTTCCCGATCTATCTCTTACAAAATAAAGTTGAGAAATTCACAGATGAGCTTATCAGATCCGCAGAATACAAAGATAAAAGACCGGATTCAGGTAAAATTAAAGATGCAGCATCTTTTAATCCGAAAGCCGAGCTATTAAGACTTTACGAGATCGGAGAGCTCAGAGACTCAATTCTTATGACCGCCGAAAAGTTGTTTCAAAAGAAAGGTTCTAAACATACCGGGCTGATCCTTTCTGAACTTTATTTCAGTTCGAATGAGTACGATAAAGCTTTTAGTGTCATGAAAAAATTATACGACGAAAAGGAAAGCCGCAGGCTATTAACTGATTTTGCATTAAAACTGTACAATTCGAAAGAATATGAAAAAGCATCAGATTTTTTCGAACTTCTGTATCAGAATGAAGGATCATCGCCGGATGGAGAACTACTGAGAATATACATCACCTGCCTTGAAAATTCTTCGAAATTTCTCTCAGCTGAAAATGTCATCAGGGAAAGCGGTATAAAGAACGGGGATCTGATGCTCGCTCAAATGTACCATAATCATATGGGGAAGTTAAACGAGTCAGCAAATCTGTACAAAAAAAATCTGACTGTCAATAAAAGCCTTTCTCATTACTGGCGGGATTATCTGAACCTTATGATCGCTGAAAGGAAATTCAATGAAGCTCAGGATATCCTGTCTGAAATACTGAAAGGAAGTATAATGGATATATTCTCATCGGAGCCGTTCTTTGAGTTAAAAGCGCTTGAAGCCGAATTGCAGCTTTTTTCAGGTAATAAAGAAAAATTTATTACTCTTTCCGAACCTCTGATAAGAGATGATTTCTTTTCCGATTATGACAACGATCTTCTGAAAATAAGAAAAGACCTGAATATAATCGGCGGCGACAATGACCTGCTCGATAAATATCTTGAAGTGACCGCCTGCGGGATTGATATTTCAGGAGGTTTAAGAGAATTGGAATTCGTGTATGAAAAGGAAGGTGATCCCGAAAAGAAGAAACTTATTCTGGAAACGGCCTTAAGATATCATATTTTCAGAAACGAAAAATTCGAGGTCATAAAACTTGCAGATTATATTAACGGGTCAGGAGAAATGAACAATTCTTTTGCAAGACTGATAACTGGTTTTTCGAATAAATTCCACAATGACTCCGATGTGAGAGAACTGCTTCTTGCATTATTAAAAAGCGGAATAGATGAGGAGGTCAAGGCTGAAGTAAGAGATTTAATAAGAGAAAGAGAGCCGTCTTGAAGAATTTCAGCCTGAATATCTTATTTTATCTTCTGGCTTCTGTTTTTGTCTTTAAGCTGTCTGCCGAAAGTTTTCCTGTCAGACCGTTGTCCGACCTGTCCGGTACGGCAGATATTTATTCTGATGTCAGGCTGAACTATCTGGTAGTTTTTGCAAGAGATTCCGTTCTTTTGAAGGCGGACCCGAAAACATATAATACTGAAGTGGAAATTGACTCCACTTTCCGGTTCGTGACTTTGTATGAAAGAATTTATGATCAGGATGTCAGAACTCCGAGAACAGTGAAGATAGACGATTTCATAAAGATGAGACTAAATTACGAGAACCGCAATATATGGCTGATCTCAGTAAATAAAAATCTGGGAATTGAAACGTCATCGCTACTTTCGGGAGATGAAATAGCTCTGGATATACCTTTCAAGATAAAATCCAAAACATTTCACCGTGTATTTGGTGGAAATAACATCGGTCTGAGAGTAAAAGGATCGCTTTCGATCAGTATTATAGGTCAGAAAAGCTACACCGATCTGCCTAACGCCGAGAATGAAAGTTTCGATTTCACGCTTGATCAGACACAGAACATATCAATCAGGGGCAAAGTTGGAACTAAAGTGGATGTCGATATCGCTCAGAATACCGAATCATTCGATTTCGAGAACTCTTTAAAGATCACTTATACAGGGGAGAGTGATGAAATAATTCAGAAACTTGAAGCCGGTAACATAGGCCTGAGTCTTCCCGGTACGAGGTATGTCAGTTTCAGCGGGGTTAATAAAGGGCTCTTCGGATTAAAAGCAGAAACAAAGATCGGGAACCTGAAATCGACTTCAATAATGTCTTTCGAGAAAGGCAAGAAGAACCAAATTCACGCACCAAACGGTGTCAGCAACCATGTGATTTCTCCGCGTGCGGACGAGTTTGAACGATATAAATATTTTTTCATTGACGAAGATTTCAGGGAGAACATGGGTTCCGCCGCCAATTTTCAAAATCTTACAGAGCATACAGCGCTCGAGACACCTTTATATAAGATAAAGAATTATTCTTTTCAACTTTTTATTACCAGATCGTCAACAGGTACGCGATATAATGCCGATATTTATATTGATTTCCTGAACAGGAACGATTCTTTAACGATAGGCGGAGTGGATAATCTATATGAAACATCCGTTGTAAAGCTTGTTGAAGACGACGAATATGAAATCAATTACGAACTCGGTTATATCAGACTGAAATCATTAAATCTCAGCGGTGATGAGATCCTTGCCGCAAGGTATATAAAACAGAATAAAACTAATACAAGCCAGCAGTATTCGGTCGGCAGTATCGATTCTACAGGGACAAAACTGGAACTTCAAATACTGGGTCAATGCGGTCAGGACCCATCCAATCCGTGGGATAAGCTCGAATGGAAGAACGTATATTCTCTAGGCGGAGTTGATATATCTGCGGATGAATTTAAACTTACGGTTCAGAAGAAGGAACCTACAGGTGTGAAAACGGAAGAATATGACTCTTCAGGAAATCCGAAATCATACTTATACTGGTTCGATATCAGCGATCCTGAAGTTCATGACGAAGTCGATATTAAATTTCTGAACCAGTCAAAGGGAGAATTTATCTTTCCGTCACTGACGCCGTTCATGCCTGACCCGGCAACAAGCGTTATTTATCGCGAAGCGGCTTCCGACACTCTTTTTACGGAACCTTTTATATACACTAACACTTCATCGTCATATACAACTTCAGATTTTAATCTGAAGTTCGAATTCTTCAGCAAATCAAGCACATATCCTCTCGGATTCAATGTGATCGAAGGATCAGAGGTTGTAAGGTCGGGGGCTACAACACTTGTCAAGGATGTTGATTATGTAATAAACTACAATTCCGGTGACCTGACGATAATAAATGAAAGGTATCTTACGGCGGATATAGACATTCTATATGAATCTGCGACGCTGTTTCAGCTCGATCAGAAAATGCTTCTGGGTAACAGGCTCGAATACAGCTTCGGGAAGAATTCTTATATCGGAGCTACGGTATTATATCTGTCGGAAGAGACTAACGAAGAAAGAGTTCATGTCGGATATGAGCCCAAACAGAATCTTGTACTCGACCTTAACGGTCAGTCTGATTTCGATCTTCCGTTCCTCACGAAAGCCGTCGACTGGCTGCCTTTAATAGAAACAGATAAGGAATCCAATATTTCTTTCGAAGGAGAGATCGCCCAGATAATACCGAACCCGAACCCGCTTGGGGCGGCGTATATTGATGATTTCGAGAACAGCAAAATAAAGAAAACTCTTGGAATAAGTTACGGATCGTGGACGGAAGCGTCTTTTCCGGATGAATACAGTACTTTTAAAAACTATTCTCTGCTCCCGGAAGTAGATTCACTGGGAATACCGTTCCAGTATTTTTTAAAATCATATTCAGGTAGTGAAGATCTGTCATTTTACTGGTATAACCCTAAAGATGAAAATAAATACATTAAAGATCAGATATACAATGATGTTCCGGGAGATCAGAAGAATGATAAAGTAAATACTCTTAACATAGTTTTTACACCGTCAGTTTCCAATCCTGCGTTCGAGGACGAAAATATCAATGCAGCAGATTCATGGGGCGGAGTTATGAGATACCTTTATTCAGGTTATCAGGACATGCGTGAGATAAAATATATAGAATTCCTTGCATCCGCGTCAAGAGATATAACGCTTAATATTGATATAGGTGATCTAAGTGAAGATGTTATACCTAACGGTGATCTGAATACTGAAGATTTTAAATATGAGAACAATGTGCTGGATGTGGGAAGTGACTCTGAAGATGTAGGTGTTGATCAAATATCCGGTGATAATGATTATCATGCTTTAACCGATCCTGAAGGAAGAGAAAAGAAGTTCTATGAATTTTTTTCATTTGACAACCATCCTGCTCAGGACGGAAGCCCTACACCTGATTCGCAGATCGGTAACGACTGGGACTTCTGCAAAACTGAAAATAACGGGAAACTGGATTCGGAGGACCTTGACGGAAGTAATGATGTTGACAGAAGTATTCGGGCATACAGATATACAATAAACCTGAAATCGGATCCGGGCCTAGATAACGAATATGTGGTCAGTGTTGATTTCGGTTCAGATTTCGCGCTGTACAGGATACCGGTCAAGGATTTTAAAACCTATCTTAATAAAGAACCTGATCTTTCAAGAATGAAATATATAAAATTATGGTTGAATAATGCTAAAGATGATCTTTATCCCTCAAAAGTTGATTTCGTCAGTTTTGATCTTGTAGGCAACGAGTGGGCTGCAAAGGGTGACAACATAGGACTGGTCGAACCAAAGACCATTAACAATGAAGAAGATAAGGAGCGGTATCAATCTCCTCCGGGCGTGAAAAGATACGACGATAACGGAAATCTGGAACCTGAACAGTCATTAGCGTTGAGCATAAGTTTGACTGATAATTTAAGTGCATATGAATATGAAAATCCGGGAAGATATGCTTTTCTTACAAAAAAGATAAATGAGGGAGAGAACTATCTACTTTATGAACAGCTTAAAATGTTCGTTCATGGCGGTACTCCGGCGTTAAATACGGAATGGGATGAGGAAAGATCTCTATATTTTATCTACAGGTTCGGAACGGATTCAGTCAATTATTACGAGTATCGGTCGAAACTGGTTAAAGGATGGAAGAGCGACCTGGTTAATAATCAGATGGTGATCGAATTGACTGACCTAACAAATCTGAAGACATCAAGATCAGATACAGGAAGTCCGGTCGATTCAATATATCTGGTCAATTATAAAGACGATAATATAAAAAGATATATCGGTATCAGGGGGAACCCTACTCTTCAGTCTGTAAAATTCTTTAACGCCGGAATACTTGATTCCGCATATACGGAGCTGAATACAGAGATCTGGATCGACGAGCTCAGACTTGCTAAAGTAACTAAAGAGACAGGTATGGCTATGAGGGCTAAAACTCATATTCAGGTAGCCGATGTGGGTACTATCGACGCTGAAGTCACGAAACAGGATGAAGAATTTCACAGGATCGAGGAAAATAAAGGTTCCGGTGTAAATCAGCTTAGTACCAGTTTTAATACGTCATTGAACTTAGATAAGCTGACACCGAAAAAATGGGGACTGTCGCTTCCGGTAAGGTACAGTTATAATAATGCCGATTCATACACAAAATATCAGGGGACAACGGATATACTGGTCGATAAGGATAATATTCCGGACTCGGTAAGAACACGGACAACAAGGAATCAGTATGATTTCTCTATTAGAAAAACATCAAAATCCAACAGTCCGTATCTAAAATATACACTGGATAATTTAAGTCTTACCGGAAATGCATCCTTCAGTGATGCATCAAATCCAAGCTATATCTCACAGAAGACCGAGGCTTATAATTATAATCTTGGATATTCTCTCGGTCTGCCTGATTCGTGGTTCAGCTTCAGCCCGTTCGGATGGGGAAAAGATATCTCGTTTTTCAAAAGCATCAGCGGTGTTAAATTCGCGTTCTTCCCGAACAGCTACAATTTCTCAATACAGTCCGGTCAGTCGGAAACTGTTTCTCTTTCCAGGCGCACTAATGCGACTCCGACGGCAAGCCGTTCTTTTTTGGTCACAAGGAATTTCTCGACGAGTCTTACTCCATTACCTTTCATAACTTCGAATTATTCCCTTTCACTCAAGTCGGATATGTATAAAAAGGCCGTTGAAACGAACAGACTTGATACAGATACTGTGATCACTGTATACAACAGAGATATCGGCGATCTTTTCAAATTAGATTTCGGAGAACTGACCAGCTTTGACAATACATTAAAGAACAACGTTAAGATAAACGCGTCAAAATATCTGACTAACGATCTAAGTTATAATACCGGGTATAACTGGACAGGAAATCTGACGAGTGCAATACCCAGCAGCAATATAAAGAACAGGTACGATTCCAAACTTAATTCCAGGATTAAAGTAAAGGAAATTATCGGAAGCGTCCAGGCAGGTATAAGTAATATTTTTCCCGAAAAGAAGATCAGTGATAACAGAGATCAGAAAGACTCAGTGAAAGTTGTTACCGAAGAAGATAAAAAGCAGTCAGGCGCATCAAGATTGTCAAGAACCAGTACAGCATCTTCAGGCAAAAAGAAATCAATTCTGGATTTTATTAAAAATAATCTTTCAGATATTGCTTTATCATATTCTCAGGGAAGGGAAAACTCGTTCTCTGATATTAAATCTCTCGATCAGGCAAACCCTTTATTCATGTTAGGATTCTCAAGTGAACCTGAAGATGAAAATTATTCTTCATCAAGCTGGAGCGGCAACTGGGGAATGAGCGGGAATACAAGACTAAGTCTAACCAAAAATTTGAGTTTTGACGGGATATCGTACCAGTTCACAAGATCATACAGGCAGAATAATAATGAAGGTTTTACAGGTAGCGACAGCGAGACGAAGTTCATTTGGCCCTGGGTAACCGACGAAGAGCACAGGAAAACAGGAGCCAATCCCCTGATCCTTCCAAATTATTCTATTACGATCTCAGGTCTTAAAGACTTGCTGCAGGCAAAAGAAAGTATATCCAGTCTGACTATCACTCATTCAAAATCCGGATCTGAAACAAAATCATGGTATATTGACGGAGATGCTCCGGGAATGTATCTTACAGGTATTCCGGATCTCGCCGGATCAGACCTCAGGATCAGATCTGTAGGATATGCTACAGGATTTTCACCGCTGGCAGGAATAAGCCTGAGTTTAAAGAACGGGCTGAGTTTTAGCGCGAATTATAATTATTCGTTCGATATGAAAGAAAACTATATTTATAATGATGAAAATAAAAGTATCCAGTCCGGTGACAAGAAATATACAAGAGAATTACGAGTGTCGGCGGGATATAACCAGAAAGGCGGTTTCGACGTGCCGTTCAATTTCTGGCCTTTCAACGGGAAGAGACTTGACAATGATATAACCTATAACCTGTCGGTTACATATAATTCGAACGATACTCACAAATACGATATCGAGCTTAAAGAATATGAAGGACTGGATAACGGCATCAAATCCGATAATTTCACGGTCTCACCCGACATAACATATAAAATTTCCAGAAAACTGAACGGCACGATATCATACTCGTACAATTATAATGAAAGCAAAAGCTACGAAGCGAGAAGCATAGTAAACACAAATCATAAATTCGAGCTAAGAGCCGTACTCAGTATAACAGGGAGATAGAATTGACGGACCTTTTCTCATATCAGACGGACGAACCTGAAGAAAAACCTGAGAAAAAAAATGAGGAATCCGTTTATTCTGTACATGAAATATCTATGCTGGTCAAAGGAATTCTCGAACCTGAATTCTCAGATATCTGGATAGAAGGTGAAATGTCAAACTACAAGAAACACAGTTCGGGACATCATTATTTCAGTCTGAAGGACGAAAAAGCCGTTATCAGTTGCGTAATGTGGAGAAGTACGGGAGACAGGCTGGATTTTGCTCCAGAAAACGGACAAAAAGTCAAATTAAGGGGAAGTATAACTGTTTATGAGGCAAGCGGCAGATATCAGGTGGACGTTAAAAAGATAGTACTTTCAGGTATAGGTTATCTGCAGGCTCAATTCGAGGCGCTGAAGAGAAAGCTGTTCGAGGAAGGTCTTTTCGGTCAGGCGCACAAAAAACGCCTTCCGTTCCTCGTAAGGAACCTGGGTGTAGTGACAGCGGAGACCGGGGCCGCGTTCCAGGATATAAAAAAAGTGATCCGTTCAAGATCACCGTTCATGAATATCTATTTATACAATGCAAGAGTACAGGGGAAAGGAACTGAAGCAGAGATCGTTGACGGTATCCGTTATTTCAATTCAAAATCCGGACTGGTCGACGTGATCATTATCGGGAGGGGAGGCGGATCGCTTGAAGATCTGTGGACTTTTAATGAGGAGGTCGTAGCCAGGGCTGTTTACGATTCCGGGATACCTGTCATATCGGCAGTCGGGCACGAGATTGATTTTTCGATCTCCGACTTCGTCGCCGATATAAGAGCCGCTACGCCTTCACACGCTGCTGAGATCGTCAGTCTGAACGCTAAAGAAGAGCTTTATAAAATATCTCAATACGAATCCAGAGTGAACAACCTTGTCGTTTCATATTTCAATTTTCAGAAGGAAAAGATAAGAGGGATCGAGAATTCGCACGCTTTCAGAATGCCTGAGGATATTATAAAAAACTACTCGATGTCCCTTGATAATCTTGAGGATAATTTCGACAGCTACTTCAGTCAGAGAATATCGAACGACAAACTGAGACTTGAGCATTTTGAGACGATCTTCAGATCGCTTAATCCTGAATCCGTGCTTAACAGAGGTTATGCGATAGTAAAGGATAAAAAGACCTCAAAGATATTATCCGAAGCTAAACGGATAATAAAAGGTCAGGAACTCGAGATCAAGTTCAAAGACGGCAGTATTGACGCTGTCAGCGAGTAATTTTTTTAAGGCTGCGTTTCATCGACGAGTAAAATAAATAAGATAAATTAATACGGCCTAAGAAACCTTTAATGAACTTAGATTTGAATTTTCCCATAGTATAGAAGAAAGGATTGAATACGATTGATCCGAAGGTCGAAGTGAGTAGCCCGTAACGTATGTTTTTTCTGAATTCAGGATATTTTTGTATGAGAAGCGAAAGATTTTTGCCTGAATTTTCCAGTTGATCAAGCCACTGAAATACGGTTTTATCGTGATAATGTAACAAGCTGTTCGTGCGGACGAAAGATATTTTTCCTCCTTCCGATTCTATGCGCAGACCGAGCTCGGGATCTTCCCATCCGTAGCCTTCAAAGTTCTCGTCGAATTTTCCGATGCGTTCGAAGAACGGTCTTTTTATGCTGCAGAACGCAGTAGTGAAATAATTGCTTTTAACGTTCTGACCTGACCCTTTCCTGTTAGCGCCGCGCGTGTTGAGGAATTCGTTCAGGAACGATCCCTTACCGTCAGTTCTGATATTGACGACATTGGAGAAAACCGCGTCCGCGCCGTTCTCAAGTTCAGCCAGATGTTTTGCGAACATGTTCTCTTTTACTTTGATATCGTCGTCAATGAAGAAAAGCACGGGGTGCTTACAGACCGCGGCGCCCCTGTTCCTCGACTTCGAACGCCCGATATTAACATCGTTGTTCATGACCGTCACTCTAGCGTCGCCGAATTCGCCGATCGCACATTCAGGACAGTCGTTCACGATCACGATCTCGAACTTATCCCTGATATCAAGTTCGAGGATCGAACTAACCGTTCTTTTAAGCGCATCAGGCCTGTTATATGTCGGGATTACTATCGAGAACATTTTTCGCCTTTTTCAGTCTGTAGAAATATGCGGTAACAAAGAACAGCGTAATTAAAGAGACAGCTACTTTCCAGTCTCTTCCCGGCAATCTGTACCTGAAATAGATATGGTGCGGGATCGAAAGCACGCAGGCTGATAATACTATAATTCTGCCTTTAAGTTCAATGAACCCGTACTTTTCGAATATTGAACCAAGCAGAAAAAAGAAAACGGGGAACATCGGTACGATCAACCTTTCAGTATCACCCGCAAGAAAACAGCTGGCATAGTAGATCAGGATCAATGCGAGAAAATGGATATTCTTTTTAAAGAAATCCTTTGTCGTACTCCAGAATACGAGCGGTATGAAGGTAAGAGGTATAAAAGTGTTGATTATCCGGTAATATGTTATGGGATTGAACAGCTTGTTCGATTCGTCGAAATGCAGTCTCCCGAAAGAATAAAGCATACCTGAACCGGTCGCGGATTCAGTGACGATCAGAGATCTCAGTATCGCGAATATAAAAAACGCAGGAAGTACCGAATAAATGATCTTCATTCTGTAGGGCTTTTTGTCTTTCACTATATAGTAATATAGAACTGCGGCAGGAACAAGAAACAATATTGTTTCTCTGTTGAGTACGCCTAAAGCAAGAACCGCGCTCATCGTGAAAAAATTGTTTTGCTTTAACTTAATAAGAAACAGTAAGATCAGGATGTGGGTCAGAAGATCGTGGACGTCATAAAAATCCCAGACGGGAAATCCGAAAGTATATCTGCCTGCTATGAACAGAATTGTGAGATAGAATACAGTATCCTCTTTTAACCCGTAAACCTTCAAGTATCTTAAGAAAACGAATGGCAGGATGAAAGACATTATCAGGGTAATTATATAAAAACTCATATCCACATCGAACGGCATAAGACCGGCAATGTATGGCAAAAGTATCCTGTAGCCGAAGTTTCTTGACACTGTATCGTCAAAACCCGGGGAAGCAAGAGCCATCTGTCTGTAATTCTGAATGTCCGGAATGTCGGAAAATTGCGCGTGAGTAATATCTATCCGGCCGTAATATACCACCATGACAGCTGTAATAATAAATATAAACAGGTACCTGTTCTTCATCCGTTCAAATATAAATCAAATACGCGTTAATCAAAATATAAATTTTGAAAATAAACTGTTTCAAAGACAGTCTTTGGAAGTTATATTTAGTTATCAATTGAATTAACCGATGAGAGTGCTATGAAAGTCAACACGAATCCGGTCAGAGGTATGAAGGATTTTCTGCCTGACGAGGCCGAACTCAGAGAAAGAGTGAGAAGAACTATTATTGATACATACACATCTTTCGGATATAGAAAGATCGAGACACCCGCTCTAGAGCATATGGAACTCTTGGGCGGAAGCGACGGCGGAGAGAACGAAAAGCTAATATTCAAAGTGCTGAAAAGAGGGGAGAAACTCGATCTCGCGAACGCGAAAGACGAAAAAGACCTTTCCGAGGAAGGGCTCAGGTTCGATCTTACAGTTCCGCTGACCAGGATATACGCTAACAATCAGGGGAATATCCCTCTGCCGTTCAAAGTCATCCAGACCGACTGGGTATTCAGGGCGGAAAGACCGCAAAAGGGACGTTACCGTCAGTTCATGCAGTGCGATATTGATATAATTGGCGAGAAGGATATTACTGCTGAGATCGACCTTCTGATAGCATCTTCTCAGGCGCTTCTGAATCTTGGATTTAAAGATTTTACGATACACGTAAACGACAGGAATATCCTGCACGCGATGGCAGACAAATGGGGATTTAAATCTGAAGACCACGACAGTGTTTTCATCACCCTCGATAAGCTTGATAAGATCGGAGCTGACGGTATTTTAGAAGAACTTCAGAAAAAGGATTTTGATCAAGGTGCTGTCGGTTCTATGGTGAATGATATTACTGAGATGGAAGTTGGTACTTTAAACCATTTATACCTCAACGACGATGTTAAGAAAGTTATAGAAGCTGTTTCTCTGGTATCTGAGGGAAGATATAAGATCAAATTCGATCCGACGCTTGTCCGCGGAATGGGTTACTATACCGGAATGATCTACGAGATAAAAGTTGAAGGCTATTCCGGTTCGGTCGGCGGCGGCGGCAGGTATGACAAAATGATCGGCAAGCGTACGGGACAGGACGTTCCCGCCTGTGGATTCTCTATCGGTTTCGAACGCATCGTTGACATTATGCTCGGAGAGGAAAAAGAGAAAGAGAAGAAAGAGAAGAAAGAGAAGCTGGCAATTATTTTCGATCCTGAAGTTAACGATGTTAAAAAAGTATATACCGAAGCGGAAACTCAGCGCCTAACCAATAAATATATAGTATCCGTAGTTAAAAAAGAGAAAAAATTCGGAAAGCAGTTGAAAAAATTGCACGATTCCGGATTCACAAGATACGGAGAGCTGACGGATAATATTTCTGCTTTTACGACTAAAGAGTTGAAAATGAATGAAGAATAAATTAGTGATACTGGGAGCAGGCGGTGTCGGGACGGCGATCGGCGCGGCTCTTGCTGAAAAATATTATGAGGAGACCCTCCTCATAGGCAGAAAAGAGCACGTTTTTGCGCTCAACCTGAAGGGCTGCGATATAACCGGTTCGATGAAACGAAGCATCAAAGCAAAAGCCGCGGAGGAAATTGATTTCCCTCTGGAAAACGCTCTCCTGATCGTAGCCGTGAAAATAACGGATCTCGAAAGCTCGCTTAGAAAAATACAGCCTTATCTGACAGATACGACTTCGGTATTGCTTATCCAGAACGGCTACGGTGTAAAGAACATTGCGAACAGAGCTCTGTTCGGACTGATCGATCAGGAGAAGGTTTTCCAGGCGATCGCCGCTATGGGCGCCGTTCTTTCCGCCCCGGGTCAGCTGGAGCTTTATCCCGGCGGACTGAAAGCGGAGAAAGCGTTCGCTGAGTCAGAATACGGGGATATTTTCAAAGACACGTTCTTCGATTTTAAAGTGACTTTCGATCTTGAGAAAGCGATATGGATCAAGCTGATCATAAACTCTATAGCTAATCCGCTTTCAGTGATCTTCCGCGCGAAGAACAAAGTGATCGCGGAAGAGAGAATGAACGGCGTAAAGGATATGCTCCTTCAGGAGGGACTGGCGGTCGCGAAAGCGGAAGGGCATGATATCAGGCTGACCGTACAAGATATAAATTCGTTCATAAACAGCGACAACAGGACTTCGATGCTTCAGGATCATTTCAGAAAAAGACCGAACGAGATAGATTACATTAACGGCGCTATAATCTCAGCAGCGGAAAAGCACGATATTAATGTTCCGGCGAACAAGCTGGTGTACGATATAGTTAAAAACATCGAAATAAACAATTTCGAAGGTAAAGAAGAGTTAAATCTGTAAGGCGCCGATTGGAATTTTATGAAATAATAATACTTCTTATAACAGGTCTCGCTTCAGGGTTCCTGTCCGGGTTTCTCGGTATAGGCGGAGGTATTATCACCATACCTGTAATGATCATCTTTCTGGAAGGAAAAGTTCCGCAGGAGAACCTGTTTCTCGCAACTTCAACAATATCTCTCGCAATAATCGTGCTGTCATCGCTTAACGCGTCGCTAAAGCATATAAGACACGGGAATTATTACAAACAAGCCATAATACCTCTCGTTCTGGGATCAATAATCGGACCTATACCGGGTAACTACATCTGTTATGTGATCGACGATAAAAGCAGGATAACCTTTTTTGCGGTCGTGATATTACTTCTCGCGTTCAAGATACTCTGGTTCAGAAACAAAGATGACAACGACAGAGCAAGTTTCAATTTCTGGATCATGCTTGCAGCGGGAATCGTTATGGGTATGATATCGTCGATGACGGGCCTTGGCGGAGGAGCCGTTTTAGTGCCTCTTCTGACTGTATTTTTGCACTTCGATATTAAAAAAGCTGTCGGAATATCCACGATCGTCATGATCTTTACTGCTGCTTCCGGACTTGTTGGCAGGATTTATACGGGGGTCAGCGGCTATCTGTCATACGATGTATTCCTTCCGTTCTTCCTGACAATAACCGTCGGAACTCTGTTCTCGGCCAGACTGGGAGCGGCATTCAATATAAAAAGCAAGAGTAAGAATATAAAAGTATTCGCGTCAATTCTTTATTTTATTGTGGCGATAAAGATGATCTGGAGAGTGATTTGAGCGGTTCTGCCGGAAATACGAGAGTAAGAGGGAATATCTTTAAGATATTTACAGGGACTTTCATTTCAAGAATATTCGGGTTCGTTCGCGAGATGGTCGTCGCATGGTTCTTCGGTACATCGAAGACTGCCGACGCATTCTCTTTCGCGCTGATATTCCCGAACCTTTTCAGGCAGATCCTCGGCGAGGACATGGTGGAACGCGCATTCATGCCTCCGTTCAAGACGAAATACGATCAGGGTGACGCTGCGGGTTCCTGGAAGTTCCTGTCAGTTATATTCAACTGGTTTTTCGTATCGCTGCTGATCGTGATGACGCTGTTGTATCTTATTACTCCGCTGGTATTCATTCTGCTGAAGAAATTCAACACGGGAGCGGACTTCGATTACGATCTCTCGCTTAAGCTGATCTTCATACTTATGCCGTTCATGCTGTTCATTGGACTGGCCGCCTTCGTCGGGAGCCTGCTGGATATTCGGCTTCGCCCCGATCATGCTGAGCGTCGGTGTCATCCTGGGTATCGTCTGGCTTGAGCCCGTAATCGGCGATTATTCGATCGCAGCAGGTTATCTTCTCGGCGCTTTCCTGCAGTTCATAGTCCACATTCCGTTCCTCGTATCGAAGAAGTTCAGGGGCGAAACGGAAATAAAATATTCGCTTACCTTTAAGGACGGCTCGAACGACTATAGGGTAATAAAGCGGGAGTCGAAGATAATCACTCTCAACGCTGTGTTCAACAAGAGCGCCGAGTTCTTCGACAGGCTCATCGCAACATGGCTGATCACCGGTTCAGCTTCCTCACTGTTCTATTCTCAGAGGCTTTTCCAGCTTCCGTTCGCGATAATTTCTCTTCCGATCGCAAGGGGAATAAATCCTCTGCTGAATACGCTCAAAAGCCTCAGCGACCGCGAAAAGTTCACTGAACTTTTCGAGAAAGGCAGCCGCATTTACTACAGCATACTCATACCCGTCACGGTTATCTGCATAGCGGCATCGGACGAGATTGTTTCTGTCATATACAGGCGCGGCGCCTTTGACTCAGCTTCGCTGAGCATGACCTCGCAGGCCTTCGTCATGTATTCCCTCGGCCTTATCCCGGTCAGCTTCGCAGGATATTACATGCGTGTCCTGTCTCTGGTCAGCAAGAACATTCATTCCCTTAAAGTATCAGTCATCAGCGCAGGTATCAACGTCGTACTGTCGTATATCCTCGCCGTCTTCACTCCAATGGGCCATGCCGGCGTCGCTCTCGGAACTTCGCTCGCTTTCTATTACAATATGATAAGACTCAACACCTACATCAAAGTCGAAATGAAAGATCTGCTCCTCCCCGGGAAAGCGATATTCTTTACAAAAGGGAACATCATTTCAATAATAACCGGGATCATCCTGATCTTTTTACTCAGATCGGAATTTATTTCAAATGTTAAAATTTGCGAGGGCAGTATAAACATTCCCGTTACCGGAACTCTGAAAGCACTTGTGATAATCGCAGTATATATGCTGATCGTAAGGATCACTAGTAAAAAATAAATTTCATTACTTGATGTAATTACATATTTTGCTTAAATTCATATCGGATAATAAATTCCGTAGAGGTTCTTATGCTCAAAAAAATAAATCCTACGCATACGATCGCCTGGGAGAAGCTGATGAGGCACTATAAAGAGATCCGGAAGATGCATCTGAGAACTCTGTTTGAAGATAAGAACAGATTTAAGAAGTTCTCTTTAAGATTTGAAGACATTCTGATTGACTATTCAAAGAATAAGATAGACGAGACTACAATTTCACTTTTGATCAATCTTGCTGATGAAGTGGGTCTTTCCAAAGCTATAGCGTCCATGTTCGACGGTGACAGGATCAACGAGACCGAAAGCAGAGCGGTCCTTCATATCGCGCTAAGGGACTTTAAGAGCAGGGAGTTTAAAATTGACGGGAAAGATATACTTACGGATGTTCGTGAAGTAAGAGAAAAGATGAAATCCTTCTCCGAGTCCGTCCGAAGCGGAATCTGGAAAGGTTATACAGGGAAAAAGATCACTGATGTCGTGAACATCGGAATAGGCGGTTCTGACCTCGGGCCATACATGGTATGCGAAGCACTTAAATTTTACGCCGACGGTCCGGAAGTTCATTTCGTTTCGAACGTGGACGGAACACATATAACAGAGACCCTAAAGCGGCTTGATCCCAAAACGACGCTTTTCCTTATAGCCTCCAAGACCTTCACGACCCAGGAAACGATGACCAACGCGAATACCGCACGGGAATGGTTTTTGAATAAAGCCAAGAAGAAAGAGTATATAAAGAAGCATTTCGCGGCGATGTCGACCAATGCCGGGAAAGTATCGGAATTCGGTATCGACAAAAAGAACATGTTCGAATTCTGGGACTTTGTCGGCGGGCGTTATTCGCTGTGGTCCGCGATAGGTCTTCCTATAGCTATATCCGCCGGATACGAACGTTTCGAAGAGCTGCTCAAAGGCGCGGAGAGCATGGATATACACTTCAGGTCGACACCGATAAAAAAGAACATTCCCGTAATACTAGGACTTCTCGGTGTGTGGTACTCGGATTTCTTCGGAGCATCATGCGAAATGATATTGCCTTACGACCAGTACCTGCACAGGTTCCCGGCCTACCTCCAGCAGCTTTCAATGGAGAGCAACGGCAAAAGCACGACGCGCGACGGATCGAAAGTGAATTATCCCACTGGGCAGATACTTCTCGGTGAGCCGGGTACGAACGGACAGCACTCGTTCTACCAGCTGATCCATCAGGGGACCAGAACGGTCCCGTGCGATTTCCTCTGTGCGAAAGAACCGCTCAACAAGGCGGGAGACCATCATGAGAAGCTGCTTTCAAACTTTCTGGCGCAGACCGAAGCGCTGATGAACGGCAAGACGAAGGAGGAAGTGATAGATCAACTTGAACGGGCGGGATTTCAGGCGGCAGAGATAAGGAAACTCTACCCGCACAAGATATTCGAAGGTGACCATCCGACCAATTCGATCGTTTACGATAAACTTACACCGGGCGCGCTGGGCAAACTTATCGCGATGTATGAGCATAAGACATTCGTTCAGGGTGTGATTTGGAATATATTCAGCTTTGATCAGTGGGGAGTTGAACTTGGGAAAGAACTGGCGGTTAAAATACTGAAGGAGCTTAAAGACGGAAAATCATCGAAAGGACATGACTGCTCGACCGGAGGACTTCTTAAATATTTAGTGAAATGACGCGGAAAGTATGAAGAAAAAACTGTTCATTATAATTTCAATTATAGCTGCGATCCTTATCTCGTCCTGCTCATCTGCGGGAGTCAGGGAAGATGTATCATATTCCTCCGATACGGGTCAATATAAAGGCGACCTCGAAAAGTTCTTCAGGAAATACGAGAATGTTCCGCATAAGATGGGCGCGACCGGCCCGAAGGCATTCGACTGCAGCGGTTTTGTCGGAAGAGCTTTCAGAGAAGTATACGGGATCGAACTGCCGAGGACTTCACAGACCATGTACGGCGTCGGCAAATCAGTTAAAAGGAGCGATCTGAAATACGGAGACCTCGTTTTCTTCAACATATACGGAAAAGGAATATCCCATGTCGGCATCTATACGGGGAAGAACTCATTTATTCATGCTTCGACTAAGCTCGGAGTGACGAAAAGCGACTTAAATCTTGAATATTACAGGGCCCGATACGTCGGGGCAAGGAGAATACTCGAATGAAGAAAATAATGACGGTGTTATTACTGTTCGCGGCATTCATGCTGACGGCCAAAGAGTACTTTTATGTTGATTACTCATGTTTCAGAACGGCTGACGACTCAAAGACAAGAACGGATATCTATATATCCATCCCTGTCATATATCTGGAATTCGACAATTCGCTAACAAGCCTTTTTGCCATAAGCGTTTATATTTATGACGGAAACAAGCTTGTCAAAGAGGACAAATGGAAACAGAAATATATTATCGGCAATGAATCCGAAAAATATTCGGGAGCTGAGATACCTGTGCTTTCAAAGCTTGAGCTGCCTCCGGGATATTACAAACTGGTAGTCGAAGTGGAAGACCTGAACGCGGGGAAAAAGATCGACACTCTGGAAGTACCTCAGGAATCCAAGATGTTCATGGTCGCGGCTTTTTCGGACAAATTCTCCATCTCAACCATACAGCTGGCTTCCAGGATCATAACGGACAAACCTGATGAGAAATCCGAGTTCTACAGGCAGGGGGTCGTTATCCTTCCCAATCCGAGCAAGGTTTTCGGTACGACAAGACCTTTCCTGTATTATTATCTTGAGCTGTACGGGCTTAATGAGGATGACGAGATAGAATATACATGGACGATATCTTCAGCTGAAACTGATGAAGTCAAGAAAGGCGATATGCAGTTGAAAAAGTCTCCCGGCAGATCCCTTGTGCTGGCGGACAGGATATCCGTTCCCGTTCTTAAGACAGGATCGTACGATCTGAGCGTTAAGATCACCAATAAAACTTCTGGAAAAACGATCGAAGGTCGGAATAATTTTTACATGTACCGAAAGCTTGATTTCGTAAAAGACAGGTACAGACTGCCTGATGACATCTCGGCTTCTCAAAGAGATTCTCTCGAACTCGATATAATGAAGGACGAAGACGTCTCAACCGAATTCGATCAGGTATATTCGATACTGGAGAAGACGGATCAGAACAAGTATACCGGGCTGATAATCAACGGTAAAAGAGAATTTTTGAAGAAATACTGGACGGATCAGGAGAAGAAACAGGAAAACGCGAGAGACAATTTTAAAGCTCTGATCATTAAGATAAATACCGAATTTTCGAGCAAGAATACAGAGGGATGGAAAACCGACAGAGGCAGGATTCACCTGAAGCTCGGTCCTCCGAACAAAAGAGATATCGAGACTTATAATAACGAAACGCAGGATCACGAGGTCTGGAGTTATTTTACGGGCGGGTATACATTTGTCTTCGCTGACCCTCACGGGCTTGACGATTTCAAACTGATCCATTCCGATTATCCCGGCGAGAAATACGATCCGAACTGGGAGACCAAGATCAAGAAGAGCAACTATTAATTGATCATAGACGGGTTCGAGATACAGATCGTAAGGTCGAAGGCGAGAAAAAAGACCGTTCAGGCCAGACTTATCGGGGATAATACGGTAAAGGTTATGGCTCCGTACCACACGACTGACGCTTTTATCAAGGATTTCGTAACAAAAGCGATCAAGAAATTTAAGAATAAAGTTCCCGTTGCTAAGGGTGAAACCGACCTTCAGAATAGAGCCGAAATGTTAAGGGACAAATACATTCCGAAAGCACCGAATTTCACTATAACTTACTCGAACCGGCTCAAGCGCAGCTGGGGCAAGTGCTTTTTCAGAACCCGGGAGATCATCATCAATCCCGTCCTCGCGGACTTTCCCCGCTGGGTGTCGGACATGGTCATCATACACGAGATCGCTCACCTCATCTATCCCAACCACGGAAAGCAGTTCAGGGAACTCGTCTCCCGCTACAGGCTCAAAGAACGTGCCACAGGATACCTGCTTGCGAAAGGGCTGAAAGCGGAGGAGTAAAAATTATATTTTCATTAAATATAAATAAACTCTAATTCGTCGCTACTATATAATAGAATTTCTTGTTTTCTGTCAACAGTGCCCCGGAAATATCATACTCTGTGGTTGTGACATGAGCCACAAAAGTATAAGTCCCGTATGGATCGTCAGATGAATAGATGTCATATCCGGTCGCGCCTGTTACGGCATTCCAGCGCAGAAGTGTTCCGGTAAAAGGAGGTTCGATCACAATGGGTGGATCGGGAGGAATAAGTTCAATAGTGATATCCCATGCGCCTGAATAATCGCTTGATCCGCTGGCGTTGTTAGCTTTAACTCTCCAGTAATATGTCCCCGCTGAAAGGTCCGAAGAAGGTGTATAAGTGCTTACTGCCTGAGAAGTGTTTATTTCAGGTGAGCTGAAATCAGAGTTGTTGTCGACCTGGAGAGTATAGGATAAGGCTCCCGGAGTGTCGGCCCAGTCGAAAGCAGGTGTTCTGTCAGTTGTGATAGTGCCTGCAGATGGAGAAACAAGTACCGGAACGGTCGTGATCCCGGTTCCCCATATTTTCGAAAAAGAAGAAGTAGCGTTGGTCCCGATAAGCAGCGCCTGTGTTATTTCCTGAGGATCTATACTGATATCCATCTGATAATTCCAGGGAACCGACACTTCGGACCCCGGATCGTCGGATATATGTAAAAGCAGATCGCCTCCTTCCTCAGTGATAATTCCCTGCAGATTTCCGGGTATGTTCTTACACACCATTTTGAAATATGTTTTCGCCTGCGGGTCGTAACTGTAGACATTAAGATCGAAGATAACATCTGTATTGTAACTTCCCGACAGAGTAAAAGCTTTGACGGCAGTTTTGTTGGCCGCGGAAATCTGACAGCTCAGTATAATTGGATCAAAATAATTTCCTGTCCAGAAAAAGCTGGACATTACTCCGATGACATCAACTTGGTTGGGATAATCTTCCGGATCGACAACAGAAAAGTCGGCGGCAAGTTCAGTACTTGTACCTAATTTCATAACAGTGACATGACCGACATTATCCTGTGTGTCATTCTGAAAATTGAATCCCTGATAAACGCTGCAAGCTATATTGATCTCAGGTTTTGACTGTCCAAATATAACCGATGCAGTAAAAAGTAAAGTCATCAGATATTTTTTCATTATTATTTCCCCGTTTAAAATTTCTGAAGTAATATAATGATTCGCGGGAAATTTTCAAACAGTAAAAAATCCTTTGATTATAGTCCAATAATTTTATATCATTAGCGGGTTCTTGAAAAAAGTTAATTCAGGATAATGATATGGCAAAAGAAAAATGTATTAACTGCAACGCCAAACCGGGAAAGAGAAAGTGTCTGAAGAAAGACGGCTCCCTGATATGTCCGGTCTGCTGCGCGACGATCAGAAACGATGAATGTGCCGAATGTGGATACTATCAGACCTCGGCTGAATTCGAGCAGAAGAAACAGGAAAAAGAAAGTACTTCGGCCGGCTCGTATTTCGGAAGCCCGGCCATGCAGAAAGCGATAATGGAAGCGTCGATGGATCTCATGAACTCTCAGGCTGCCGTAGGTACTGCTTACGATAAAGATCCCGATAAATTCCTGTCAGACAGCTTCAATTTCTTCAGTACGGAAGAATTTTCAGATTTCGTTTTCACTGACGAAGAGATCGATATCATAATAAAAGAACTCGGAGAACCGTCGGCTACGGAAGGGTGGTTCCACACTGAGGAAGGTACGGATTATTATTCGAAAGCGGTCGGAATGATCATGTCGGACAAAAAGTTCAGGGAATTTTCCAAAACAATGATGGCTGTTTTTCTTAAGTATTACAGGAAGAACGAGTTCGGTAAAGCAAGGCTTTCACTGTCGAACGCGAACAGGATAATGGACGGCGATTTTGTAGTTCCGTTCTCTGTCATGAGGTT
>QKDR01000037.1 GCA_003252515.1 Candidatus Delongbacteria bacterium
TTTTCCGCTTTTCAGAAAATATTCAACCGATTCTGTCTTAAACTCTTTTGTGTACTTCTTTCGTTTCACGGACATGAGACCTCCTTTTTAGCATAAATTTAAGTTGGTCTTAGCATTTTGTCCAGAAAATCGGGTACACTCCACTTAATAAAAGAATTAAATATCCCGACCGTTGGTAAATTACAATTGTCAATAAACAGGGATGGAGAAAAAATAGAATAACTAAAAGAAGAGGTAAAGATGAAGGTAAAAAATCAAATATTGATTATATTTTTTCTTTTTGAAATATTGAATGCATATTCCATTTCAGAGTTATCCAAGAATAACGGAATTCTAGGTTCAGTCAGTAACTCGAATTACGAGTTGAGTTCAGGATTCGCTTATCTTCTGACTGGCGGGGATCAGACTGGTATTGAGGAAAATGTTCCTTTGAAGTTTGAGTTGTGCAACAACTACCCTAACCCGTTCAATCCGGTTACTACTATTCAGTACTCGTTGCCGAATGATCAGTTCGTGAAGCTGAGTATTTACAACATCAAGGGCGAGGTTGTGTCTGAGTTGGTGAACGGGAATGTGAAGGTGGGGATTCACAAAGTGAATTTTGACGGGAATAGTCTGGTTTCGGGGCAGTATTTCTACAGGATAGAGACTCCGGGATTTTCCAGGATACGGAAGATGCTGCTGATCAAATAACCTGTCTTGACAATTATTTATTAATTCCTTATATTTGGCGTTCTAAATAATGCCGGCCCGGTTCGGATGGTATAATCCGTGCTGAGTGGAGATTAAAAAAAGGAGAACAAATGCTGACAAAAGAACAAAAACATGAGATCATCCAGAAGTACGGAAGCAACCCGAACGATTCGGGAAGAGCGGAAGTGCAGATAGTTCTGATCTCGACAAGGGTAAAGGAACTTACCCAGCACCTGATCGCCAACAAAAAAGACGCTCATTCAAGAAGAGGTTTGAGACTTATGCTTGGTCAAAGGAGCAAACTGTTAAAGTTCCTCAAAGGGAAAGATATCGAAAGGTACAGAGCTCTTATCAAGGATCTTGAACTGAAAGACAGATACTAGAACTTATTGCCCCGCGGACTGCGGGGCTTTTTTATTTTTAACCCAGTATTCGAAAATATCTTTTGCTATAGCGGCGGCGGCGCTTCCGTGTCTTCCGTGCTCAATGAAAACGGTTACGGTGATCTCGGGATCTTTATAGGGTCCGTATGCGGTGAACCAGGCGTGGTCGTCGCCGTGGGGGTTCTGCGCGGTACCTGTCTTTCCCGCGAACCTGATAAGCTCGCTTTTTGCAGAATATGCAGTACCTCCTTCAACGTTGACTACGTAATCCATGGCTTTCCTGACTACATCAAGCACTTTCTGGTCGAACTCTATAGTATCCGCTGCGGATCTCTCGAAATATCTGAAGTCGCCCTCTTCGCCGCTCTTCATATACAGGTGCGGTATAAACCGGATACCTCCGTTAGCGATCATAGAAGTATAATTTGCTATCTGTAAAGGCGTTGTCAGGATCTCTCCCTGACCTATCATCAGGTTCGCGTATCTCCCTGTCAGGTCACCCTTTATCCTCTTGGTGTAATATTCCTCGTCAGGAACAAGCCCGTTTCTTTCGTACTTCAGATCAATTCCGGTCTTTTTACCGAGACCGAGTTTATTCAGAGTTTTTTTCCAGCCGTCCAGATCAATTGAAAGAGCTATATCGTAAAAATAAGTGTCGCAGGACATCATCAGTGCAAGGAAAAGATCCACATTTCCGTGGCCGGTTTCCCTGAGCCAGCACCGGATGAACCTGTTCCCGATCTGCATACCGCCCGGGCAGTTCACTTTATCTCTCAGCTTTTTCAGTCCCTGTTCAAACGCCGCGAAAGCAGTAGCCATCTTTATTACGGACCCGGGCGGATAAAGACCCATTATAGCCTTATTGTAAAGCGGTTTGTTCGGATCTTCCGACCACTTTTTCCATTCCTCTCTGGACATACGCTTTGAGAATATCTCCAGCGGAAAATCGGGCTTACTGACAAGAGCCAGTACCTCTCCGGTGCGGCAGTCCTGCACTATAGCTGTCCCAGTCCTCTTTCTGAGAAGCTTTTCAATATACTGCTGAAGTTCAAGGTCCATTGTCAGATATATATCCCTGCCTTTAATTGGCTCTTTCCAGTTCTCTTTCTTATAATCCGAGACTTTATTGCCTTTGACATCCTTGATCTCCATGTAAAATCCCTTTTCGCCCCTGAGCATCTTATCGTAGATGTATTCAATACCTTCTTTGCCGATCAGATCTCCGTACGAAATGTCGTCGGTCGTCTCCTCTTTTTCTCTGGCTTCGGCAAGGTAACCGATTATGTGAGGTGCAGTATTTATAAGGAATTTTCTTGTCCATTCTTTCTTGATCTGAATTCCTCTCAACCCCTTTTTCATTTCAGAAAGCGAGGAATACACTGAAAAATCAATGTTCCTCTGAAGCCTGTAGAATCTGTCGGCGTAAACTTCAGGCCGCGTAAGTTCTGATATGACAGAATCTCTTTCCAGCCCGAGTTTTTCAGTGACGAACTGTATTGAGCTTTCGCTGTTAAGGAACTGTTCGGGAATTACGTAAAGGTTATAAGCGTACTGATTGTCGACGATAAGGGTTCCGTTCCTGTCGAATATCCTTCCTCTGGAAGGTTCCGTGACCACTGTCCTCACCCGGTTCATTTCCGATCTCGTCTTTAGTTTATCATCGAAATACTGCAGCCATAAAACGCGGATAATGATTATCACGAAGAAAATAAGAGAGAGATAATAAAACGATCTGATTCTGGAGTTGTTCATTTTATCTTGTAGGTTTAAGGGTTTGGAAGATCACCGAAACCGCCATTGTGTATATTGCGCTCGGGATTATAATAAGTGAAAAATTAGTAAAGTACGGAACTGCCGAATCTGTGACCGTATAGATGAGGAATGAGGAAAAAAATACGGAAAATATATACATCAGAGTTCTTTTATAAGACGGGGTATAGACTGATGTTCTTTTATAATACGATACAAAAAAGCAGATGACTGAATAGACAAGTGACGAGATACCTATTACATCACCTATTACGGCATCTTTGACAAGCCCCGCCCCGAATCCCCATAATAAAGAAATCTGGGGTCTGGGGTCTTGAAGCGAGCGTCTTATGAGTAAGACCAGAAGAATGTCGGGTTTAATACCGAAAACGGAATAAAGGTCTGAGAATTTTATGCTTATCCAGATCATCAGTGCCAGAAGGAGCGCGAATTTAAGGTTCGTTTTTATCATTTACGCCCGATCCTCCTGATAACGAAAACATCCTCTATCAGGTCCATGTTCTGAGAGAATTCGATCCTGACTATCTTATTGATGGTTGCGGAGGAATCTGAAGCGAAAACTACTGTTCCAATAAGAAGATCGGGCGGGAATACTTCGGAAAAATCGGCAGTATATATCCTCTCTCCGACATTCACGGGCACGTTCTTGGCTATTTCGTCGATCTTTGCCGTTCTCTGATCAAGCGGGGTCATGATGCCGTATCCTCTGTTTATCTCTGTCCTGACGGCGATCTTTCCGTTCCTGCCGGATATAAGAGAGACCTTTGAAATATTTTCTCCCGAGCTCTCTATTATTCCCACAACGCCGGCTTCGGTTATAGTCGCATCGCCCGGGTTTACTCCTTTTTCTGTTCCGGCATTGATCAACAGAGAAGTGTTGGAACTTCCCGGGTCCCTGCCGGCGATCTTAGCGTAAACAAAAGCGAACGAATCAGGCAGGTCTATTGAAAGCATCGCCCTGAGTCTGTAATTTTCTTCCACGGCGGATTCATACCGTTCGGCTTCGGTTTCAAGACTTACGATTTTGGATCTTAGATCCGCTATCTCTTTTTCCATAGCACTTTTTTCTCGCAGAGAAAAATAATCATAATGCATCAGACTGTATGCGTCTAAACCGTAAGATCTTAGCGTGTCGTTAAAAGACGAGTCGTTGAAGAACATCAGGAACAATGAAAGAATTACTGCGGAGATCAAAAATATCCACTCTCTGTAAACAATGTGTTTCGGAGTAGTTTTCATATATAAGTTTTTGCGTAAAAAGCCATTATTCGTTCAGAAGGATCTTATAGTATTTGTTCATATCCTCAAGAACTTTTCCGGTACCTCTGACCACGCATGTGAGAGGGTCTTCTGCCATTATTACAGGAAGATCCGTTTCCTCCTGAAGTTTAACGTCAAGACCTTTGAGCATAGCACCGCCGCCTGTAAGTACGATACCTCTGTCCCTTATATCCGAAGAAAGTTCTCCCGGAGTTCTCTCGAGAGCGCTTTTTACGGCCTGTATTATCGAATTCACAATAGGTGTCAGCACCGTCCTTATATCCTCCGACCTGACCTCATTCTCTTTAGGCAGACCGGCTATAAGGTCCCTTCCCTTTGCGGTGATAGTGAGTTCTTTTTCAAGCGGATAAGCCGAACCTATCTCGATCTTGATCTTTTCCGCAGTTCTCTCTCCGATTAAAAGTTTATGTTCGCTTCTCATATAGTCTATAATAGCTTCGTTCATTCTGTTGCCGGCGATCCTGATGGAGTTCTCGGAGACGATCCCGCTCAGAGATATGACCGCGATCTCTGTAGTACCTCCGCCGATATCAACGACCATGGAACCTTCAGGCTGATCTACGGGAAGCCCTACGCCGAGAGCCGCCGCCATAGGTTCGGAGATCAGAAACACTTCTCTCGCTCCCGCATTCTCCGCGGCGCTTCTGATGATCCTTTTCTCGGATTTGGTTACTCCGGACGGAACGCATACGATCATTCTCGGTCTGCCTGCAAACGCGCCCGTTTTGATCTTGCGGATGAACTGTCTGATCATCTCCTCGGCGATTTCGTCGTCGTCAATGACGCCGTCCTTCATTGGTCTGATCGTTCTGATGGCGCCGGGGGTCTTTCCCTCCATGCTTCTCGCTTCATATCCGATCGCGATAACTTTTTTAAGTCTCTCGTCCCATGTGACAACGGAAGGTTCGTCAACGACGACACCTCTGCCTTTCACATAGATAAGGGTGTTCGCCGTGCCCAGGTCGATTGCGACATCATGGGAGAATAAATTAAATATTGATAAGAAATCCATAACCAGATCCTGCTTTATTTCAATTAGTTAGTGTCTGAAATGCCTGTTACCGGCGAATATCATCGCGATACCGAGCTCGTCGCAGGCAGCGATAGAATCAGCGTCGTTCTGCGAGCCGCCCGGCTGAATAATGTATTTTATTCCGTATGTTGCAGCAGTTCTCACAGTGTCATCGAACGGGAAGAAAGCGTCACTTGCGAGGACAGTGTCTTCGGAAATAATTTTTCTGAAATAGTCTTCGAAAGGCATATTCAGCCCCAATGTTCTGTGTTCGTACTCAAGGTTCTCTCTTGCTTTGGTTACCGCGAGCTTTCTTAACGAGTCCACCCTGTTCGGCTGCCCGGCGCCCATGCCGAGTACCTGATAGCCCGTCGTGGTCCTTCTGCAGAGAACGATGGCGTTCGATTTGGTGTGTTTGCAGCATTTGTACGAAAATTCAGCGAGCTTTTTCATGTCGTCATTAAATTCTTTCTTCGTAACCGTATCGAATTTTGAGAACAGCTCGTTGTCTGTCGTCTGGTACAGATATCCGCCGTCAATACGCTTCAGGTTGAAGTCCTTTGCTTTTTTCGAGGCTTCAATATTGATCTTCAGGACCCTCACGTTCTCAAAATTCTTCTTTTTCGTAATATATTCGAGAGCGTCAGCCGAGAATGAAGGCGCTATTATGACCTCAATGAACTTCCTTTTTATTTCGGAAGAGATCAGCTTGTCGTTATCTACAGTGAAGGACAGGTGTTTTACTTCATCGCCGCGGAAGAAACGGAGAGCGTCCATGTCGAACTCGCGGTTGAAGGCTACTACAGACCCCATAGCCGATATCGGGTCGGAGAACCAGGCTTTCTCGATCGCGTTCCTAAGGTTTTTCCCGGTTGATGCACCGCACGGGTTAAGGTGTTTTATCACGACAGCCGCAGGTTCGTCGAACTCAAGTATGGTATCGAGCGCGGCCTGAGCGTCCATATAGTTGTTGTACGACATCTCCTTGCCGTTTATCATCTCTGCGTTGGCCAGCGTCCCTTCGGATACGCCGTCCGGGAAAAGGATACCTTTCTGATGCGAATTCTCGCCGTATCGTAATACCTTTCCGTTCTCAAGGACTACGGTCTTTTTTACTTTGTCCGCCAGAACTTTTTCAAGATATTCCGAAATCGCGGCGTCATATTTTGCGGTCTTCGCGAACACTTTTCCCGCTAGCTCCTGCCTGAATTCCAGAGAAGTTCCGCCAAGCCTGTCGTACTCCTCAATGAATTTCTTGTAGTCGGCAGGATCGGTTATTATAGTAACGTATCTGTAATTTTTCGCCGCGCTTCTGATCATAGTCGGGCCGCCTATATCGATATTCTCGATAGCGTCTTCCAGGCTGGCGTCCGCATTTGCGACGGTTTTTTCGAACGGGTACAGGTTCACGACCAGCATATCTATCATGCCCACACCGTTCTCCTGCGCCTGTTTCATGTGTTCAGGATTGTCCCGGACCGCCAGAATACCTCCATGAACTTTCGGATTCAGAGTCTTGATTCTTCCGTTCATCATCTCGGGAAAACCTGTCAGTTCGGTTATCTCTTTGACTGCTACGTCGTTCTCTTTCAGGAGTTTGTAAGTTCCACCTGTCGAAAATATCTCAACGCCTTTATTTGCCAGATATTCCGCGAGTTCTGCAGCCCCTGTCTTGTCCGATAATGATATTATCGCTCTTTTTATCTCTCTTGTTTCCATTTATTCCCTTTCTTCGAGTAATTTAATGGCTTCCGTATAAATTTTGTGTTCGACTTCAAGCACTTTCTTCTGCAGAGTTTCGGGAGTTTCACCCTCGATCAGTCTGACTTTTCTCTGAAGCAGTATCTCGCCGTTGTCGTATTTCCCGTCAACGAAGTGTACAGTCGGGCCTGAAAATTCCTCTCCCGCTTCTACGACCGCCCTGTGCACGGCCATCCCGTGCATCCCTTTTCCTCCGAATTTCGGCAGAAGAGCAGGATGGATATTAAGTATTCTACCATCGTATCTTCCTACTATTTCGTGCGGCAGTTTTTTCAGAAATCCAGCAAGGATGATCAGGTCGATCCCATGTTTTTCTAATAGTTCCGTCTGAGCTTTCAGGAATTCGGCTCTCGGTATTTCTTCCCTTGATATCACAGCCGTTTCGATCCCGAGTTCTTTCGGGTAATCAAGGCCTGACACTTCTCTGTTCGCTATCACAAGCCTGACCTTCGATGAAATATCGCCTCTCAGGCTGCTGTCTATGACCGCCCTGAGGTTGCTTCCCGAACCCGAGATGTATGCCGCGATGCTGAAGCTTTTCATCCTTTTAGATCTTAGTAAGTTCCTTATAGTTGTTAAGAAAATCAGGTTCTATCTCTTTTATTACAAGCAGCCTGTCGGTGTTCTCGGCTTTAGCTTTCTTAATGAACACTTCTGTGGTTACTTTGAATCTCTGGTCCCTTTCAGCATCCAGAAGTAGCAGGTGTCCCATTATGATATTTCCCGTCATCTCGACAAGTCTTCTCGCGTGGAAATCGGTATATTCCTGATCCTTGAAGCTTTCTACGTATTCTATGGCGGATTCGTATTCTTTCTTCATCACTTTAAGTTCTTTGAGCATGAACTCAAGGTCATACGAGATCTTTCTCGATGTGTATTCGTCCATCATTTCGCCGAAAAGTCCGCTGGTCACTCCCTTTATGGCTGCGATCACCTGAAGCTGGGTCGTACCTTCGTAAATCGAAGTGATCCTTGCGTCCCTGTAAAGTCTTTCGACCGGGAAATCCTTTGTGAATCCCGTTCCTCCGTGGATCTGGATCGCATCGTAGGCTATCCTGTTACATGCTTCAGAAGAAAGTCCTTTGATTAACGGTGTGTAGAAATCGGCTCTTCTCTTGAACTGCTTCAGCTCATTTTTTTCTTCCGGAGTGAGGGCTCTTTCATGCTCTATCTCCTCAAGAGTTTTGTAGATATCGACGAATCTAGCCGTTTCATAATAGAGAGTTCTTAATGCAGAGATCTTCGTTTTCATATCGGTAAGTATCTCGAATACAGGGGCGAACTGGTTGATGATCTTGCCGAACTGTTCTCTTTCCTGAGCATATTTGAGTGCTTCTCTGTAAGCCGCTTCGGCAATACCTATCGCCTGTCCGCTGACACCGAGTCTTGCACCGTTCATTAAGGACATTACATATTTAATAAGTCCGAATTTTCTCTTACCGATCAGGATCGCCGGAGAGTTCTTGAAGACCATCTCGCATGTCGGTGATCCGTGGATACCCATCTTGTTCTCAATACGCCTGATCTGGACGGTGTCGTCCCTTTCGTACAACAGCATGGAAAGACCTCTGCCGTCCTTTGTACCCTCTTCGGTCCTCGCCAGTACGAGCGAAAGCTCCGCGTTGCCGTTCGTGATGAACCTTTTTACGCCGTTCAGCCTCCATAATCCGGTACTTTCCTCGTAGTGCGCTTTCAGCTGCACAGCCTGAAGATCTGAACCTGCGTCGGGCTCGGTGAGAATCATCGCGCCCGTGGCCTCCCCTGATGCGAAACGGGGTATATATTTCGCCTTAGTCTCGTCGTCTGCGAACTCTCTGACCGTTTCGCCTATGTCCTGGAGGCCGAAAAGGTTCATGAGGCTGGCGTCGCCCCTCGAGACCATCTCTACCATCATGCTGTAGACGGTTGTAGGGAAGTTAAGTCCGCCGTATTTCCTCGGCTGGGTGACACCCATAAGGCGCGCCTGTTTCAGCGCGTTCAGGTTCTCTACCGTTCCTGCGGCGTAATGGACCCTGTTATTTTCCAGTCTCGCGCCTTCCAGATCCACGCCTTCGGCGTTCGGTGCTATGATCTCACCGGTTATATCGCCAACTATCTCGAGCACTTGGTCATAGCTGTCTACCGCGTCCTCGAAATGACAGGGTTTGTATTCGTTCGGGGCAAGTTTATCTTTCCCGTAGTATTCTTTCTCGTCAATCTTATAATTTCTTTCCTTGAGCTCGACGATCCTTTTCATCAAAGGGTTATCGAGATGGAATTTCAAATCGCTGTTGTCTCTGTAAAAATTCGTCATTTCGACTGCTCCTTATAATGCTTGATCATTTTAGGGATTACGGAATGAAGGTCGCCGATTATGGCTACGTCGGCTATTGAATTGATGGGAGCTTCAGGATCGGTATTAATTGAGATTATCTGTGCCGAACCATCCATTCCCGCCCTGTGCTGGATCGCTCCTGAGATACCGCATGCTATGTACAGCTTCGGCCTTACCGTTACGCCGGTCTGTCCGACCTGTCTCGCATGCTCCGCGAAACCTGCGTCAACTGCTGCTCTCGAGGCTCCGACCTCTCCGCCGACGACTTTTGCGAGTTCGTTAAGAAGATTGAAACCCTCTTTGGAACCCACTCCAAAACCTCCGGCAACAATGATCTGTGCGCTTCCAAGGTTTATTTTTCTGGCTTCAATGTGCCTTTTGATAATTTTTACGGCAAAATTTACGTTATTCAGAATAGGCGTTGCATCTACCTTTACGATCTCGCTTTTATGGTTTTTATCGATCATTTCTTTTTTCATGACGCCTTCCCTGACTGTAGCCATCTGAGGCCTGGTTTCGGGATTGACGATAGTTGCGATGATATTGCCACCGAAAGCCGGCCTTACCTGATAAAGCAGATCTTTATATTCTTTTCCTGTTTTCTGGTCCTGATAGTCGCCGATCACAAGATCCGTACAGTCAGCCGTGAGGCCGCATTTCAGCGAAGAAGCGATCCTGGGTGCAAGATCCCTTCCTATCGAAGTTGCCCCGACCATTACTATCTGCGGCTTGTTCTCTTTCAGAATATGTTCAAAGACTGCGGAGTGCGGTAAAGTAGTGTAAGGATAAAGTCTTTTATCGTCGGCTGTTAAAATTATATCGGCACCGAAAGGACTGATCTGTTTTTCGATGTTTTTCAGCTCAGTTCCGATCACAACAGCCTCAACTTTGCAGTTCAGCTGTTTTGCCAGTTTAACGCTCTTGGATATGAGCTCAAGACTGACGTCGGAAATGATCCCGTCCTCAATTTCGCAATATACACAAATATTATTCACTTTCTACCCCAGAGTATGGTTAGTAATTAGTTCCTTCATAAGGTCTTTTACTTCCGTATCGCTGTCATTTATGATTTTGGCGTCTTTTCCCTGCAGTACGACGCTGTCTATCTTCTTGACTTTTGTTGGCGATCCCGCAAGTCCGATCTTTTCCGCTTCGCAGTCAAGGTCGTCGACGCTCAGTTCTTCTATGTTCAGATATAATTTGTTTTTGACCGACTGGTTGATGTAGTCGTCATCAAGCGTCTGAAGTTCGGTCGGTGTTTTTGCGTGTTTGTATTTCATGAAAAGCTTGGCGTTCTTCGGTCTGCAGGGAGCTGCCGATCCGTGAACCGTTACAAGTGCCGGAAGCGCGGTCTCGATAACTTCGACACCCCTCTCCAGTCTCCGCTTTATCTTTATTTTACCTTTCTCCACAGAAACTACTTCTTCGGCATAAGTGATCTGAGGTATATTCAGCTTTTCCGCCGTCTGAGGTCCGACCTGCGCGGTGTCGCCGTCAATGGCCTGCCTTCCGGAAATTATAAGGTCGTAATTTCCTATTTTTTCAACCGCCTTTGAGATCACGTATGAGGTAGCGAGCGTATCCGCTCCCGCGAACCTTCTGTCGGTGATAAGGTAGCCCTTATCGGCATCCCTGTACATACTTTCGCGTATTATATCTGCCGCTCTCGGAGGACCCATCGTGAGGATGATTATTTCCGCATCACCCATCCTGTCCTTGATCTGCAGAGCCTGCTCAAGAGCGTTCAGATCTTCCGGATTGTATATCGCCGGAAGGGCCGCCCTGTTGACAGTTCCGTCAGATTTCATGGCGTCCTCTTTCACGTTCCTTGTATCAGGAACCTGTTTGGCAAGCACAATAATTCTGAAAGCCATTTTTCCTCCGTATAATTATAAAGTTTTATATATCATATTTAAGTATACCCTAAATATTCTTTAAAGTTTTATAAATACGACAAAATATATAAAATCGGTTCAATTTTGGCAACTTAAAACTAATTATAAAAATAATGTTAATTGACAAACGGGTGGTGATTTTATATCTTGCAGTATGAACTGTGATAACGGGAAAATGAGGATTTTATGTCTAAACTTATGGTCAGCGTTGCGGGGATAAGAGGAATCGTAGGCAACTCTTTAACTCCTGATATAGTAGTGAGGTATGTAAGCGCTCTGTCGAATCTTCTTGGTGAAGGCAGAGTCGTTGTCGGCAGAGATTCCAGACTTTCAGGCAAGGCTTTATCCGACCTTGTATGCTCGGTGCTGAACCTTTGCGGGAGAGATGTCGTAGACATTGATATTGCCACTACACCCACGGTCGCTATGGCTATTCAGCATTATGGAGCTGCGGGTGGTATAGCTATCACTGCAAGTCATAATCCAGCTGAATGGAACGCTCTGAAGTTCATGAACGGCAAGACCCTTTTTCTAAACGAGGACGAAGGCGAAAAACTTCATTACATACTGACCGAGAACAGGTTCGTGTACAGGCCGTACGATATGCTGGGTTCTACAGTTAGGGAGATCGAGGAAGCCAAAAATTACCATATTCAGAAAATACTTGATATCCCCTACATCGTCAAATCAGATATCAGAAGGAAAAATTTCAAGGTCGCGCTTGACTGCGTTAACGGAGCCGGAGGGGTAATACTTCCCGGGCTTCTGCAGGATCTCGGATGTACCGTAACAAAGATAAACTGCGAACCGACCGGTGTTTTTGCCCACGGAGCCGAACCGCTACCTGAAAATCTTGAAGAGATATGCGGTGTTATAAAAAACGGCAATTTCGATATTGGCATGGTGGTCGATCCTGACTCTGACAGGCTTGCTCTGATAAACGAGAACGGGGTTCCTCTCGGGGAAGAATACACTCTTGCGATGGTGACAGACCTTATTCTGTCGAAAGTAAAATCGGATATAGCTGTAAACGTGTCAACATCAAGGGCGACCGAAGATGTAGCCTCAAGATACGGATCCGGGACATTCAGAACAAAGGTCGGTGAGATCAATGTTTCAATGCTTATGCTGGAAAAAGGGCTGCTTATCGGAGGAGAGGGCAACGGGGGAATAATCATGCCTGAAGTGCATCCGGGAAGAGACGCGCTCGTCGGAGTCGCGCTGATACTTCAGTATATGGCTGAAAAGGATAAATTCGTTTCGGATATATTCGCCGACCTGCCTGAATACCATATTGTCAAGGGTAAGGTGCTGGTGGAAGGCATCGACTACGACGAGAAATCACGCATGATCATGGAAAGTGCTGAAGAAGGCAGTCTTGATATGACGGACGGTATAAAGATCAACGGAGCTGACTTCTGGGTACAGATAAGAAAATCTAACACGGAACCGATAGTCAGGATCTTCGCGGAAGCTAAAACTAAAGAGCGTGCCGAAGAGCTGGTCGAATATTACAGGAATATGATAATTGAATAAGCTTAAAAAGATAATATTAGTTCTGTTGCCGGTCTTGCTTCTGTCCGTTAATGCTCAGGAAAGGGGGGCCGGTGTTTTTGACGAAGCGGGAGTAAAAGGACTTCCCGTATTCAGATACAATATTTTCAGGTCTCTTACGGATACGGAAGGAAAATTCATACTCAACATTCATGCTGAGATCCCTAACGACAGGCTTCAATTCCTGAAAAAGGATTCGGTATATGAGGCATCATATACGATATCTTCTGCTGTTTTCAGGGAAGGAGACACCGGAGGAATTCCTCTTCATCAAAAATCCGAAAGCAGGAATCTGTCTGTCCGCGATTATAAAAAGACACAGTCAACAAAACCCGAATTCCATCACAATTTCAAGTTCGAAGCTGTTAACGGAGGATATTCCATAGTTCTGTCGGTGAAGGACAACAATACCAAAAAAAACCATACGGTCAGAAGACAGGTCGAATTTCAGGATGAGTCTGACATTATAATATCTGATATCAGGATGGTATACTGGACGGACGACGGGGATTTTGAGAACACTTATCATGAATTGATCAGCAATGTAGTGGACAAACAAAGCGATTATACAGGAGCGCTTTTTGAAATATTCTCGACCGGATCGAAGTATAAGGATTTCTCTTTAAGATACAGAATAGTTAATTCGGCAGGGTCCGTAGTATATGATGACAGCTTTGACGGAAATCTGAAAGATAAACTTCAGCTTCAGGTACTGAAAATACCTCTGGATAATTTCCTCGCGGGGAATTACAGAATAGAGATGGATCTGAAAACAGGCGGTATGTCTTTCGGCAGAGAGACCATTTTCTATCTGAGATGGGGGGATCTTTCTCTGAACGTTTCTGACATTGATACGGCTCTGGAACAGATGCTTTACATAGCCGATTACGATTCTATACAGCACGTCTTCAAAATGAATGAAGATGAAAAAAGAAAGTGGTTCAAAGACTACTGGAACGATCTTGAAAGCTCGCAGAACCTGAAGAGCAATTCCCTGATGGAGGAATACTTCAGGAGGGTGGCTTATTCTAACCTTCATTTCTCCGTGCCTCAAAAAGCGGGATGGAAGACGGACATGGGGAAAGTATTGTGTCTGATGGGAGATCCTGACGAGGTGCAGTCGTATCCTTTCGCGAAGAACCAGAAACCTTATGAAGTGTGGATATATTACGATCTCAACGTTCAGTATATTTTTGATTATGTGGGCGGCGAGCACAGGCTCAGGAAATAAATTTTAAATGAAGATCTCGGTTCTATCAAGCGGCAGCGGCGGCAATTCAACAGTAATACAGTCAGATAGCGGGAGTATTCTGATAGATGCCGGTCTGAGCGCGAAAAGACTGCTTGAAAGGCTGGGATCCGTAGGCGCGGATGCGGGTTCTATTATGGGACTCGTAATAACGCACGACCACATCGACCACATAAGCGGAGCGGGTGTCACAGCCAGAAAACTTAAAATACCTGTCTATATCCACAGGGAGAATTATGAAACTTCCGCGGATAAATTCGATAAATGTGAAATAAAGTTCATAGAAAATCAGTTCAATATCGGTGATTTTACGATAGTACCTGTTCCTGTATCGCATGACGGTACCGCAAATTTCGCGTATACTGTACTGGCAGAGGGAAAGAAGATCAGTCATATTACCGACTTCGGTGTTGTGACAGGAATAGTCAGGCACAGGATACTTGGAAGTGATCTGATAGTGCTTGAATCGAACCACGACGCGGAAATGCTGAAGAACGGGCCCTATCCGTGGTATCTCAAGCAGAGAATATCTTCAAATACGGGGCATCTTTCAAATTATTCCGCGGGAGAACTTATCAGGGAAACCGGAGCGGCAGGACTAAAGAACCTTATCCTCGCCCATCTGAGCAAAGAGAACAACGATCCGCTCCTTGCTCTTGACGTCATGATGAAAATCAGAGAGGAGAACTGCTTCTCGTTCAATATTTCGGTAGCGAAGCAGGATGAAGCTCTGGAGTTCATAGAAGTATGAAGAACAGCGATATGATATATATGACAGCCGGAGAAGAGTCGGGCGATCTGCTCGGAAGCGAGGTTGTCAGACATATAAGGTCTTCCCGTCCCGAAATCATAATAAAAGGGATCGGAGGAGAGAAAATGGCTTCAGCCGGACTTATACCGATATTCAGGACGGAAAAACTCGGGTTTATGGGGTTCTTTGAGCTGGTAAAGCATGCTCTCGTCATCAGAAAAGCGTTAAAAGCGGTAATGAAAGGAATTCTGGAAGACAGACCCGGTACGATCCTCATGATAGATTTTTCGGAATTCCATATCAAACTGGCTAAAAAGATAAAAAAACGACTTCCGGAAACTAAGATCATAAAGTATGTAAGCCCGCAGATATGGGCGTCAAGAGAGAAAAGAATAAGCGATATCGCCGAATTTTACGACTGTATCTGCTGTATTATGCCTTTTGAAACGGAAATTTACAGGGACTATGCGATAGACTGCCGTTATGTGGGTCATCCTCTGATGGATAAATTCGAAATAAAAACCGGATATGAGGAGTTCTATGAGAAGTTCGGGCTTTCAGACAGTAAAACTCTGATCTCAATATTTCCCGGCAGCAGGGAGCAGGAGATAAAAAAGCATATGCCGGTCATAGCTGAATACACGAAGAAACTCACAGCTGAAAACACCGATGTAGAGATGGTGATCTGTAAAAGCGGTAATCTTCCCGAAAGTATTTTCTCCGACTTTAAGCTCCCGGGCGCGGTAAGGATAATCCCTTCAGAATATCAGTGGGAGGTAATGAGTTATTCGGGGATCGTTTTGTGTAAAAGCGGCACTTCAACTCTCCAGACCTCCATAACTGAAACGCCCTCAATTGTTTTTTATAAGGTTAATCCTCTGTCTTTCATAATAGCGAAAATGATCGTTAAGATAAAATATATTTCCCTCCCCAATATTATTGCCGGAAAACAGATCAACCCTGAGCTTATTCAGTCTGATTTTACGGCTGAAAACCTGCTGGTTGAAACCAGAAAACTTCTTGACCATGATGATATTTATCAGATGAGGAAAAATGAGCTCAGGCTGGTTAAGGACATGATAGGTGAAAAAGGCGCCGCGGAAAAAGTGGCTCAGGCGGTACTTGACTATTCAGGGAATTGATCTTTTATAAAAGCATCCTTTCCGCCGATCCGGGATCATCAATATCGAATTTTACAACGGCCAGCTCACTGCCGTCATGCGCGGCTGAGAACAGATATGTATTTCCTATCCTGTCTTTCCAGGATCCCGTGATCGCCGCAGATTCATGGATGTGGCCGTGCATTGTTATGTAAGGCTGACGCTCTTCGATAAATTCTTTTATGGCAATGCTGCCCACATGAACATCAAGCGGGACGGAATCGAAATATCTGCCGTCAAGCGCCGCTCTGTCAAGGTTAGTTCTGTAGGGCGGTGAATGAAAAAGTATTATCGAATTTGAAATATTCTCATTATCCGCTAATTCTTCAAGGTCTTTCTTTATAGTCGAATATTTTACAGTGTTGGGTTCGATCTTGTAAGTTCTTCTTCCCTCCTCAGGAGAAATACAGCCCGGATCGGTATATCTTGATATGTCATATTTTTCCCAGTCTTTCATCAGAAACGGTGTGGGAGGTATGTAGGAGTATCCGAAAATGTTCCGGTGACCGAATGTGAATTTTTTATTATGAGCGTATTTCCATGTTCCCTTTTTTTCAGCTTTAATAATATTGATCTCTTCATATCTGCCGTCGTCATTTCCCAGGATTATAAAAACTTCCGGATAATCTTTTCCCATTGATTTCTTAAGTACCGACATTTCTTCAGCGAATTTTCCGATAAAATCTTTTTCATATAGTCCCTTAAAACCCGAAGGCAGAAGATCGCCGCCGATGAACACGGCCGCTGGTCTTTGCGCATATATTAGTTCATAAAGCTTTTCAAATCTGTCAGGATGCCCGTGCAGATCCGATACAAGAAAACATATGGTCATAAATATTCCGGAACAGTATTATCTTAAGTTGTCGTGCGTATAAATAAAGTCGGTGCCGCTCAGTCCGATAAGGGTGTAATCAGCGAACATTCTTTCTTTAGTAAGATGATCTCTGATCAGATTGTCTATATCCTCCATTTGAACGAGGAATCTGGCGTATCTTTCATCTTCAAGTTTAGGGGTAGCGATCATCTTTCTGTTCATCGGATTGACCCATTTGCCTCTGTTGTCCACCACTCCGAAATGAAGATGCGGCCCGGTGACTCTGCCCGTTCTTCCGATCTCCGCTATCTTCTGGCGTGATCCGACCTTTTGTCCCTTTTTTACAAGGATCTTGCTCAGATGGTAGTAAACCGTTTTAGTATTATCCTGGTGTTCGATCGTGATCTTGTTCCCGCTCACAGCATCGTATCCTGTTGAAGCTACTGTTCCTTTTGAAACAGAATATACGGGATCGCCTGTCGCACCTCTGTAGTCAACACCATAGTGGAATGTCTTTTTTCCTGTCACGGGATGTATCCTCTGTCCGTATGAGCTTGTTACATGCACCTTATCCACTGGAAGTCTGAGAGCGGCTCTGATCAGGGCCTCGCCCTTTCTTGTGTAGTGCGCGTTGAATGCGGAATTCCTGTCAGTGTCAGTATAGGCGTAAGCCACTTTGTACCCGGTTCTTTTCCCGTCATAAGATGCTAGGAGAACTTTTCCGCCTTTCAGTTTTTTGTCATTAAAATATCTTTCTTCGAGGAATACGGTGAATTTATCCCCTTTTCTTGAGTCCGACCGGAAATTGACGACACATTCAAGAATGCCGTATACTACGGCAGATACCGAAGGACTTACATCCGCATTGATCAAAGCCTGATTAAGCGTACTTTTTATTTCACCGGTAATATGTCTGTATCTGATCTCGGTGGGAAGTTCGATAAGTTCATATTCTAGATATCCGTCCTCATTCCTGGTCAGTTTATGTGTAGTTACCGGATCGGGCATATAAGAAAAGCTTCTGACGAGATTTTTATCATGGTCCATTTCGATCAGGAAATCTTCACCTGCTGTCAGAAAACGGAAATCCACGTTGTATCTGAGCGCGTTCGTGATCTCGAGCGCATGGTCGGGTTTTATGCCGTCAAGCACAAGCATAGATTTTGAGAAACCTTCGTCAGGAAGAATCTTTCCTGAAATGAAGTACGAATCGGATGACGGAAGTACGGCAACTGTGTCGCCGGAACAAAGCATTTCCTCGAGACCTTCCCGTGAAGGGGTCGTATCATAAGAATAAATAAGTAGTCCGGAAAATATAAACAGTATAGTCCAAGCCAGAATGTTGTGTATTTGAGAACCTTTTTTGTTGATCGCGGCTCTCCCGGATTTAGTTATACATCCGATGCCAAAATAACGATTTTTACACGTTTTGGCAAGCGATTATTTTGTTATCTTACGAATTAATGGTCAAATCAGTACTTGACTTTATTTTAAGTATTTAATATATTTTGCGTTCTCAAACGGCGTTTATTCCGGTAGTACCGGTGGACCGTTCAAAATCAGGAGGTAACTTAACAATGACCGAAAAACAAACAGGTTCCGTAACGGAACAAGATGAAGTATGGGTTGACGACATCAGCGATCTTTATGATGAAGAATACTCAGAGGCGCAGAAGAAGGAGATGACAGAGCTTTATGATTCTTCACTGAAGGAGATCAGGGAAGGCGAGATCATCGAAGGCAAGATCGTGAACATAGGACCCACTGGTGTCGCGGTCGACATCGGGTTCAAGAGCGAAGGACTGATCCCGCTCGACGAGTTCGACGATATCAAAGCTCTCAACAGGGGCGACATGATCAGCGTGTATCTAGAATCAGTGGAAAGCAGCGGCGGCAACCTCGACCTTTCAAAGAGGAAAGCCGATTTCATGAGAGTCTGGGAGCAGGTACAGAAAGTACACGACGAACAGACTATCGTTCAGGGAACATGCCTGAGAAGAGTAAAAGGCGGTATCGTAGTGGATCTGTTCGGGATCGAAGCGTTCTTACCCGGATCACAGATCGACGTATATCCTGTCAGGGATTTTGACGCTCTTATCGGACAGACTATGGACTTCAAGATCGTTAAGCTCAACGAGCTCAGGAAAAATATCGTTCTTTCAAGAAAGATCATACTTGAGAAAGATCTTAACCAGAGAAAAGACGAGACTCTTAAAGAGCTTCAGGTCGGAGACACAGTAGAAGCTATCGTTAAGAACATCACAGACTTCGGCGTTTTCGTTGACATCAACGGGCTCGACGGGCTTATATATATCACCGACCTTTCATGGGGCAGGGTCAACCACCCGAGCGAGGTCTGCAAGCTTGACGAAAAGATCAACATCCAGATACTCGACATCGATTACGACAAGAAAAGAGTATCGGCCGGTCTTAAGCAGCTTACACCGCATCCGTGGGACGGCATCGAAGAAAGATTCCCCGAAGGAAGCAAAGTTACCGGTAAGGTCGTCAGCATAACAGACTACGGCGCTTTCATAGAGATCGAAAAAGGTATCGAAGGTCTTATCCACATTTCTGAAATGAGCTGGGTTCAGCACGTTAAACACCCGAGCGCTTACCTTCACCTCGGCGACATCATAGAAGCTGTTGTTCTCAACATTAAAAAAGACGAGAAGAAAATATCTCTCGGGCTTAAACAGCTTGAACCAGATCCTTGGCAGATCATCGAGAATAAATATCCTGTAGGTACAAAACACAAAGGTATCGTAAGAAGCCTTACTCAGTTCGGCGCGTTCGTTGAGCTTGAAGAAGGGATCGACGGACTTGTTCACATCAGCGACCTTTCTTGGACCAAAAAGTTGAAACACGCTAAAGAGATCGTGAAAAAAGGCGAAGAGATAGAAGTTATTGTTCTCGACATTAATAAAGAAGAAAGAAGAATAGCTCTCGGATACAAGCAGACGCTTGAAGATCCCTGGGAAGAATTCGCTAAGATCTTAGTAGAAGGTTATGCCACGAAATGTAAAGTGACAAAGAAAGTAGACAAAGGGCTTGTACTTGACCTTGAAGAACCCGCTATCGAAGGTTTCGCTCCTAAAAATCTCGTACATAACTTCAATGGCATCAGCGAAGGCCAGGAAATGGAATTCATCGTTGACTCATATAACGCCGACGCAAGAAAAGTCTTCATGAGAAGCGGTGATATGGCTTCAAAGAAAGACCTTGAGGCTAATGTTGTCAATGCGGAACCCGAAGAAGCTCCGGCACCTGCCGTGGAAGAAAAACCCGAGGAAGACGCACCTGCGGCTGAATAATATTCGACTTATCACCTTTAAGGGAGCCGAAGTGCTCCCTTTTTTTATTTCTATTTATTGGATTTATGCTTAAATTGGATACATGAAGAAAGTCTACGTTCATACATTTGGATGCAAGGTGAACATCTACGAATCCGAAGTTATAAAGGATATTTTCCTGAAGGAAGGTTATTCTGTCGTGAGGTCAGTTAATGGTGCTGATATTGTTGTAATAAATACCTGTACTGTGACTGAGAAGGCGGATCACAAGTTTTTGCATCTCCTGAAGAAGGTAAGAAAGAACAATCCTGATGCTCTGATAGTTTCTTTAGGATGTTATACTCAGCTTGAATCGGATAATGAAGTTCTGAACGCTGATTCTGATATTATCCTCGGATTGAACAACAAATTCGACGTTTTAGATGCGGTCAGGGAGTTTAAAGGCGGCCGATTCGTTTCTGTACCTGAGAATGTTGATCTTGAATATGCCGACCATGAACTTCTGTCGTACCAGGATCATACGAGAGCGTTTTTAAAAGTTCAGGATGGCTGCGATAATTTCTGTACGTACTGTACGATCAGATATGCCCGCGGGAACTCGAGAAGCCGGAAAAGGGATTCAGTACTGGCGGATGTCAGGCAGTTAGCTGAAAAAGAGTTCAAAGAAATCATTTTAACAGGCATTGACCTCGGAAGCTATTCTGATGGAGAAGGTTACAGTCTCGCGGAGCTTATCACAGACATCCTGCAGGTCGAGGGATTCCGGCTCAGGATCAGTTCTGTAGAACCTTGGTGCTTCGACGACAGGCTGATAAGTCTGTTCGTAAAGGAAAAAAGGATTTGTCCGCATTTCCACATTCCCCTGCAGTCGGCATCACAGAGAATACTTAAGCTGATGAACAGGAAATACACTATTTCTGAGTTCGATGAGCTGATAGGTAAGTTATCTGCGAGGAATGATGTGTTCATAGCGACTGATATCATAGTCGGGTTCCCGACTGAGACGGAAGAGGATTTTCTCGAATCAGTGAACTATCTGATCAATTCAAAAATAACCTTCGCGCATGTGTTCTCGTATTCGGACAGGCCGTACGCTCCTTCGAGGAAGTTAAAACCGAAAGTATCTCAGGATGCGATCGCGAAAAGAAGCAGACAGCTCAGGTCGGTGTCGGAATCTAAACTGCGTGAATTCTATCGTTCTAAGAAAGGTAAGGAGCTTGAGATCATAATCGAGAAAATCAATAAAAATCCCGACGGTTCATTTACTTATTCAGGTTTAAGCGATAATTATATTTCCCGCTCGTTCAATTCATTCAAAGTTTATAAAAAAGGAATGCTGGTAAAAGCGCTGGATTAGGAAACTGATTAATTAGATTGCCAAAACGTATAAAAATCCATTATTTTTAGACGATATTTCAACGGAGATCGGATGGAAGCGCTTCAGGCAGGTAAAACATATCACGGGTTCGTTCTGGAAAGATCGGAGTTCCGTCCGGAAATGAATTCGGAGCTGATGAGCTTCGTTCACGAAAAGACGGGCGCAAAACTGACGGCTGTCAAGAACGACGACGACAATAAAACTTTCTGCATATCGTTCAAGACAATTCCTGAAGATTCCACAGGCGTCGCACACATACTTGAGCACTGCGTCCTATCTGGTTCCGAGAAGTATCCTGTAAAAAACGTTTTCGAAGAACTTTACAAGGGCGGGCTTTCCACTTTCATGAACGCATTCACTTCGACCGACACGACCTATTATCCGTATTCGACACGCAACCTGAAGGAATATTTCAATTTCATGAGCGTTTATCTTGACACTACGCTCCGTCCTCTGCTGAAAGAACACACTTTTTATCAGGAAGGCTGGCATTACGAGCTTAGGGACAAAGACGAACCGGTCGAGTATCAGGGAATAGTATTCAACGAAATGAAAGGTGCCATGTCGAATCCTTTAAGGCAGCTTGCGGTCTATATCTCTGAAGCGCTTTTACCCGGATCGACCTACTCTTTCAACTCGGGCGGCGACCCCGAAAATATTACAAACTTGACTTACGCGCAATTCAGGGATTTCCATAAAAAATACTACCATCCTTCGAATTCTCATATTTATCTGTACGGGAACGCAGATATACTTGAAGAGCTTGAATTCATAGATTCCAATTATTTCGGCGAATTCGGGAAAACGATACCGGACATCAGGATTGTTAACGGGAGTAAAATAGATCCTATGACCGAAAGTGTATACGGATATGCGGTAAATCCTTCCGAACCAGCTGACAGAAAGACGTACATCGCTGTCTCCACGATAGTCGGCAATCCGGGAGAAGTAGAACTGAACCTGGCTATGTACCTTCTCAGCAACATCATCTTCAACTCCGACGCTTCTCCGCTAAAGCTGGCGGTAATGAAGTCCGGTATAGCGGGAGATTTTTCGGGCTACTACGACGAAGCCCAGATGGAAACCTGCATGACCGCATATATTTCGGGATCTGAACCGGAACATAAAGACAAATTTATCGGGCTGTACTTCGATACTTTGAACGAGCTTATATCGGAAGGAATCGACAAAGAACTGATACTTTCCGAGATCAATCATCTGGAGTTCAAGCAGAAGGAAAAAGAGATCTC
>QKDR01000159.1 GCA_003252515.1 Candidatus Delongbacteria bacterium
GATGTCAGGAAGATCAAAAAAATATCAGGATGAGAAGATCAGCGAAAATGAACTTGATCAGGCTGAAGAAGCTTTGGCAGAAGAGAATGAAGCTAAAGAAGAAATGAAACCGGACTCTTCAGCTAATGAAGATAAAATATCATCTCTCGAGAAAGAGATCTTTGAATACAGAGACAAGCTGGTAAGAAAGGCAGCTGAGTTCGAGAACTACAGGAAAAGAACTTCCGAAGAGTATATCAGGCTGATCAACACAGCAGGAGAGGATATCATTCTGAAACTCCTTCCTGTAATCGACGATATTGAAAGATTTCAGAAGAACTATTCCGAGAATATTAATTCCTCAGACTTGAAAAAAGGTGTGGACCTCATTTTCGAAAAACTGAATTCTATACTGAAAAACGCAGGACTTACCGAGATCGAAGCTGTCAACAGTCCGTTCGATCCGGACTTTCACGACGCACTTATGATGGTTGAGAATAAGGACGTAGAACCGAACACGGTCGTTGATCAGCACGAAAAAGGCTACAGACTGAATGATAAAGTGATCAGACACTCAAAAGTAATCGTATCACAATAGGAAGGCCGGAATTTATGAGTAAAAGAGATTATTATGAAATACTCGGTGTGGATAAGAACGCCTCGAAAGACGACATAAAGAAAGCATACAAAAAACTTGCCCTCAAATTTCACCCCGACAGGAACAAGGGAGATAAAGATTCCGAAGAAAAATTCAAGGAGGTCGGCGAAGCGTATTCCGTTCTGTCCGACGACAATAAAAGAGCCAAGTACGACAGATTCGGTCATGAGGGAATGAGGGGCGGTTCCGGAGGCGGGGGGTTCGATTTCGGCGGATTTAATTTCGGTGATGCGGAATCGATCTTCGAACAGTTCTTCGGCGGAGGTTTCGGGGGTTCCGCACGCAGAAGGAATTCTTCTTCGTCCAGAAAAGGCAGCGACATTCAGATATCCATAAAACTCACACTTGAAGAAATTGCAAAAGAGACGACGAAAAAGATAAAATTCAATAAATTCGTCAAATGCACGAACTGCAACGGATCCGGGGCCAAGAATATCTCTTCCGTATCCAAATGCGGAACATGCGGCGGCACCGGCGAGGTCAGGACCGTGCAGCGCTCGATCCTCGGACAGTTCGTCAATGTCTCTCCGTGCCACAATTGCGACGGGCTTGGCGAGGTCATCGTGTTCCGGCGACGGCAGAATCAGGGAAGATAAAACAGTTCCTGTTACAATACCGCCCGGTGTCAGTGAAGGTCAGTATCTTACTCTGACCGGAGAAGGTAACGCGGGAAAGAGAGGCGGTCCTAACGGGGATCTCATAGTAATTATTCAGGAAAAAGAACATAAATACTTCCACAGAGACAGAGAAAATCTGTACTACGATCTGCAATTGAGTATAGCCCAGGCATCACTCGGAACAGAGATCGAGGTCCCTGTAATTGAAGGTAAAGTAAAACTTAAGGTACCTTCAGGAACTCAATCCGGAAAGAAGCTGCTTCTTAAAGGCAAGGGACTTCCTGTGCTCAACGGATACGGTCACGGCGATCTTATTGTTAGAATAAATGTCTGGATACCTACCAAATTATCAAAAAAGGCTAAGGGACTGCTGGAAGATCTGGCCGCACTGGATGAACTCAAACCGAAAAGCGCTGAAAAAGGTTTTTTTGAAAAGATAAAAGACAGATTTTTCGAATGACAGAAAAAAACGGGAACGGAAATGAAGATGCTTTCAGGAGAACATATTACGGTTCTTTAGCAATGCTTTTTATAGTTTTCACCGCTTTCCTGATAAAAACATCTTTTAACTCTCTTCCAGACCTGTATGCAAATGAAAACATAACCGGCAATATTGTAAATCCTGAAATTCTCACAGCTCAGGATCCGTCTAATATTTCTGCCGGTACAGATACTCCGGTTTCAGAAATAGTTACTCAAAAAAATATAATTAATGATTTGACTGTGAATGAAAAACTTGTTAATATAAACAACGCTTCGGCAGATGAATTATGCACCCTGAATGGGATAGGCATAAAAACCGCTGAAGCAATAGTAAAATACAGGGAAGAAAACGGCAATTTCAAATGCAAAGATGACCTGATGAAAGTCAAAGGCATTGGTAAGAAAAAGTATTCTGCCTTAGTCGATAAAATTGTTTTATAAATAAAATGGAGTAATCAAATGCGTTTCAGATCAAAAAAAGGCGGTGTGATCCTAAAAATAGTAGCCGTTGTCGCATTTATTCTTCTTGTCATGTCTATAGAGATCCCGAGAAGAATGTGGAATGAACAGGCTGAAAGAAAAGAACTTGCCAGAAAAAGAATGGTCGAGATGTCTGACTGCGAGGTACTTTATATGCAGGAAAAAGGATCTTTCAGCAAAAATCTCAAAGAAGTGTTCGATTATGCGGTTAATTTCAACAATTTGAAGCTCAATGCTCCGGATATTGATATTGAGATACTTGACATAGATACTACAAGAGCAAGACTTTCATTCACTCAGGTAAAACATTTCAGCGACCTTAATGTTCTGACGAACGGTACGACAAAACCTGAGAATATTGAAAACAAAGAAAAATACATTGAGTTTCTGGGAAGTATCGGATGTCCCACACCGGACATCGTAATGGACTCGAACGCTGAAGAGATAGAAATGCTTCTTAAGAACAACAGATATAAAGACTTCTACAGATCTCTGAAAGAAAAATATTATAAATCATCTGAAAATGAGACTGAAGTCCTATATAACGTCGGGAGGTCGGTAACTGTAGATCTTCTTCTCAGAAATCCCAAACTGAACCTGAAATCACAAAAAATCTTAATATCAAGTCCATCCAATATACAGGCGATCGCGAATTATAAAGGCAAAAAAGATATATTCTGGGATTTCGTGTCAAAAGATAAGATCAGAATAGAAGTTATGATCGACTCTGCTCTTATAACTCAAAAAGTCAACATGGCGAATTATGTGTTCACTGATATTGAGACAGATAAAACGCCTTATTTATGCCCAAGTACACTTGAACCGTTCAAAGTCAATTTTAATCTGAGCGCCCAAGTAGGGATGTCGGTCACCTTCTTCAATAAGAACATAAAAAAAGTTAACGAATTAACTCAGAACAAAGAAGTTATAAATCTCAGAGACAATTCGACAGTTCAAAACTATTTTGTCAATACCGTAAGGTTAAAAACAGAGAGAAAAGTAGCTGATTTCGTAAGAGAATATGAAATGGACGGCGATTCGACATACTCAAATGATGAAGCAAAAAAAGAACTGTTCGTCAAATTCTTCGCAGAGCAGTTAAAAGAAATCGTCGCTAAGGAACATCTGACTGACGAACTGAAAAAATCTATTGATTCACCGGACTATGAAAGTGAGAAAAACTTCTCTGAGAAAGAAAGATTCAGAATATTATTTGAGTCAAATCCCGGTTTCGATGCAACGGAAGAGTTAAAAAAGGAATCAAATCAGCAGTTATTGTCTGAGATCGGTTTCTTCTACGACACTCAGATCATTAAAATCGATACAGTAAGTGTTAAGATCGAGTCCCCGATAAACGAGAACAGCGAGTTCAAAGGTTACGAAAGAAGTTTGTTCCGTAAGAAAATCCTTTTCGGTATCGCTGATGATGAGAACACCGGATATGTAGACAACGGTTCACCGAGCTGGAGAACAGAATAGTATTATCCGCTTTTCAGCAATAGACCGGAGGAGATCTCAGGGGGCGGTGTCTTAATGATATCCTGCCCCCTTTTGATATAAGAAACGGAGGACATTATGTATTACGATATGATAGTACACCCCTCAAGGATCGAACTTATTGAGAGGGTTTTTTCTCCCGGCATCGGGAAATTCAGAGAGAAGAAACTCGCATCATGCGATCTGGATTTTAAATTCGACCCGACGGTGATCGACGGCGGAAAACATTACGAATCATTTAAATTTTCACTAAAACAGCTTCTTAATCCTTTCAGGAACGATCTTACTGTTCTTAATATCGTGATCCCTCACAGTTTTATACAGTTCAAAGCTCTTGAATACAGTATGAACTATACCGAATTCGATGATCACATAAATTGGGAAGCATCCAAGATAACGACCGACGTCCCGGAACACTATACTTACGGTACTATTTTTGACAATTTCCGCAGTATGTTAATAATTGCTGTCATGAGAAAAAGTGTGAAAGATTATTTTGAAGATATAATGAAAGATGTTTATCCTGACGGGCTTGAGTTCAAGACAGGCTGCAGGTATCATATGGGAGGAGACAGCGTTGAATTCGTTCCTATTGACAAAATTATTCGTAAAGATTTTTCTCCGGGAACAGTGATTGAAGGTCCGGCTCCTAAAACAAAATCCATTTTCATTTCTGTTTCGTTTCTTTTTATGATCGCAGTGCTGACTGTATTTTATTATTTCTATCCGAGACAGTTTCAGGACACAATAGGCTACTGGGTAAAGTATGCGGTGCAAAAGATCCCTTATCATGAAAAAATAATAAAATTTCAATCTGACAGCAGGCCTGATTTAACGGAACAGGAAATCCCCGCGGGTCCTGTAACTGTTACTGACACAATGAGCGTCGCGGAAAACACTGAGACCTCGGAAGAGATCGTAATCCCGAAAGAAGTGACTGAGCCTGATGAACAGCCGCCTCTTACGGTGAAAAAAGAACCTGTTACTGAAGAATTAAAGAGAACACCAGCTTTCTGGGATATGGTCATCGAGGTCACAAAGATCGGCGCCGATTCACTTATCTTTATCAATCATTCCGGAATTGTAATATATTCTTCAGACAACAGAGTACTTTCTGAAACCAGAGATCTTGATACTGATAAAGTATATTCTTTTGAAGATTTCGAGGGTCAGTTGTCAATTGAACATAAATCTTTCAGCTTCGAGAACTCAAGGCTTAAATCCAACTTCAGGAAATTCACGGAAGTTAAAGACAGCTACGACATCGATCCTATAAGATACTACCAGAATATATTCAGGATCCCTGCTGAGAAATTCTATAAATTCATTAAATCTCTTGAGGAGAACGGGGTCGGTTTCAGAAAATTCATTATCTCGAGAAAAAATGATACCGTAACATTCACGGTGTATTTTGGTTAGATTGACAGGCGGGAACCTCAAAGGGCGGAATGTGTATTCTTCCCATATTGAAGGTCTCAGACCGACAACATCTTTTTTCAGAGAATGGATTTTCAATGTTCTTCAGAATATAACCGATATCAGGAATGTAATTCTGCTTGATCTGTTCGCAGGCACAGGTACTGTATCTCTTGAATTTATTTCACGGGGAGCGATAAAAAGTACTTGTGTGGACAGTAAACGCGAAATGTGTGAACTTATAAAAAAAAGTTCTTTAAGTTTCGGCGTAAAAAACATTCTTACAGTCAACTCCGAATGTTTAAACTATCTGAACAGGATAATATCTTCCGGATCTGCCGACTTTAATACTATTTTCATAGATGCTCCGTACGGTGATTTTTCTCAATCCGAAAAAGTGCTCGATCAGATATTTTCGATGAAAGATATCCTTCCTGAAGAGATCATTATAATAATAGAAATTCCTAAATCGAACGAGTTGAATATTCCCGGTGATTTTACTATTTTTAAGTCTAAATCTTCAGGTAGTACTAAAATGGAAATTATCAGGAGAAAATTTGATTGATATAGCAAATCAGATAAAAGAATCCAAATCTCAGTTTCTTCCAAGACCGATGATACGGATGATCATTGCCGCTACCGAAAAGAAAATAACAACGCCTGATATTTTTGATATTATTACATCAGAACCGGAACTTGAACAGAGATTCATGACATGTATCAACACTAACCGGGCTTTTGAGATCAAAACACTAAATGAAGCTGTTGAAATTCTTGGGGCGGACAAATGCACTTTCTCGCTCATGAATATCTTTATTTCAGATATATCGTCAGTTAATCATATTAACGATACTTCAAAAATACTGGAGATGCAGATATTTACAGCAGTCGCCAGCTACGTAATCGCAAAAAAGACAGGTATCTCGTACCCTCATCTTGCCTATATTTCCGGTATGCTTACGAACATCAGTTATTTTTACATTTCGGCATTTCATCCTGAAGAATATCAGAAGATCGCATTAAAGGATGATAATTCCATAAAAAGAATGACTACTGAATGGGAATTATTCGGACTGGACCATTCAGAGATATCATACCTTCTTCTCGGATCATCAAGGATCCCTCATGAAATATACGAACCCGTAAGATATCATCATCAGAAGACTATACAGAAAACAATAGGTACTAATAATATTGAGAACTTATCGCTCAGCCTGTATTTTGGTTCTATGCTGACAAACATATTTTATGAGGATTTTAATCTGGCAACCGAATTCAGAAAAGATATTAAAAATCTCATGAACATTTATTCAGATGAACTTGAAAATACTGTTGATGAGATTATTGAAATGTTCAAAACAGAAATAAGGTCGATCGGCGTCCGAAATTCGAATTTCCCCGGTTATTTTAAAATAATCAGCTGGTTCGACACGCAACTGGCTATGATGAGTTCCGATTTCGACCTGACTAAAAAAAAGATGACAGAACTGAACAGTCAGAATTTAAAATACCAGAAGGCTCTTGAGGACAACAGCAGAAAACTTGTGGGTATCGCTTTACAGGACCCCCTCACAGGCGCATTTAACAGAAGATATTTAAGCGAAAGACTTCAGGACGAATTCCTCAAGGCAAAACGGTACGGACTGAGTTTCACGCTGATCAGCTGCGATATTGATCATTTCAAGAAAATAAATGACACTTACGGACACGGATTCGGAGATACAGTGCTTGTAAAACTCGTTCAGATCATAAAATCGGGTATACGTAAAACCGATTATATTGCGCGTACTGGGGGAGAAGAATTTCTTCTTGTATGTCATTCTTCAAACGGTATCGGAGGTGAGGTCATTGCCGAGAAAATAAGACGATCTGTAGAAACTGCTGTATTTGAATACGAGGACACAGTTGTCCCTGTCACCATGAGTTTCGGGGTCGCCGAGTACTATTCCGAGGTCAAATCCGCAGAAGAACTGATCAGGATATCCGACGAAAGACTTTACACCGCCAAGAACACCGGCAGAAATAAAGTGATTTACAAATAGCTTATCACCTGTTTTTCAAACTCCTTGATTATTATACCTGAAAACGTTATATTTAACCTTTGCGCTTTAATTATTTGAACAGGATTAAATGAACATTCTTATCATAGGCGGTGGCGAGCTCGGCTCGATGATAGCGGATCAGCTGATCTCCGAAGGTCATGCCGTTACCCTGATAGAAAAATCGGAAAAAACAGCAAAAAAACTCAACGAAGAACTTGACGCTCTTGTGCTTAACGGCAGCGGTATTGACGTAAACATCCTTATGAAAGCCAATATTGTGAATACGGAGCTGTTCCTGGCACTGACCAACGACGATAACGTAAATATCGTATCATGCAACCTTGTTAAAAAACTGAGTCATTACAAAGCATATACAATTGCAAAGATCGAAAATTCCTCCAGATATTTCTCGAACCCGATAATAGAATCAGCTGATTTCGGTATTGATAATATGATAGCGACACGTCAGCTTTCGATCAATAAGATTTCCGATCTGATCGCAGAGCCGGAAACTATTGAGATAATAAATTTTCATGATAATGACATAAAGATAGTCGGTATTCAGGTAACTGACAATTTCACCGGAACAGGCAAAAAGATACATGAGATAACTTCACTGGATAAGACATGGCGTAAGGTCAGAATAATAGCCGTGAACAAAGATAACGAAGTAATTATCCCGTCGGGGAATGACATAATAGACTCCGGTGACAGAATATTCATAATAGGAAACACAGAATCGATAAAATCGGTTACTCAGGCTTATTTCCCGTCTGTGACAAAGATCAGGAAAGTTATTATCCTTGGAGGTAACAGGATAGGTAAAGAGCTCGCCAGAAGAGAATCCGAACTCGGAAAGAGCGTTACTATTGTTGAAGAGGACGAGAATATATGTTCCCAGTTGTCGGAAGACCTCGGGAACGTTCTCATAATCAACGGAAGCGGTACCAACAGCGCTGTTCTTCACGAACTTGACATGAAAGGCTCTTTCGTAGCGTGCGTGACCGACAGGGACGAACAGAATATTATTTCCGCTGTACTCGCCAAAAGGAACGGAGCGTACAAAGCTGTCTGCAATATAACTAACATAGCAATAACTCCAATTATCAACGAGATCAGGGATATCGATTCTGTATTCTCGACCGAATCACTTGCTCTTTCCGAAATACTCAATTACTGCCGTAAAGGTGAAATCCTTTCTTTATACCCTCTGCCTAATATGAAAGCGGAAACTATGAAGATAAAAATATCATCCCGCCTTGATATACTCGACAAACCTTTAAGAGAGATCAGGCTGCCTAAAGGAATGATAATAGGAGCAATTCTGAGAGAGAATAAGATCATTATACCTTACGGGAATGACGACATCAGACTTGATGATTTTGTTATCTGTTTTATAATCCCGTCGGCAAGAAAAGCCGCGAAAGAACTTTTCTCAAAAACATCCGGAAAATAATTTAATGAACTGGAAAGCTGTTTTTAAAATACAGGGTATTCTGCTGCTGATCCTGTCTCTGTCCATGCTTCCGTCTATTGCATTTTCATTATATTACGGTTCAGGCGACACTAAAGAAATAACAGCCGCAGTACTTCTGACTTTTATATCCGGCCTTACATTTACCGCCGTTTTCAGATCTGATGTTCCTTTAAGGCCTCGTGAAGGTTTTATAATCGTTACTCTCGGATGGATATTCGCGGCGCTTTTCGGAGCTCTTCCTTTCTTTTTTTACGGAATGGGCGGAGGGAACTATATTGACTGTGTTTTTGAGACTATGTCCGGTCTGACCACTACAGGAGCGACAATACTTACGGATATCTCCTCTCTGCCTAAAGGGCTTCTCTTCTGGCGAAGTTTGACGCACTGGCTTGGCGGAATGGGGATCATCATGCTTACAATAGCTATACTTCCGATTCTGGGTCTCAGCTCCAATACTTTGTATAAAGCGGAAGTGCCGGGACCTATGAAAGACAAGATCAGTCCGAGGATCACTGATACCGCCAAAATACTCTGGTATATATATATGGGTATGACAATTCTTGAAACAATCATGCTTATGTTAGGCGGGATGAGCTTTTATGACTCTTTGTGCCATACTTTCGGGACTTTGGCGACCGGAGGATTTTCCACACTGAATAATTCGATCGCGGGGTTCGACAGTCTGTATATTGAGATCGTCATAATTTTCTTCATGTACCTTGCAGGAATAAATTTCATACTTCATTTTTTTCTTATCAAAGGTAAGTTCAGAGATTTCTTTACGAACAGCGAAATGAAATTCTATACTTTTACTCTAGTTCTTGCATTGATATTCATAACTTTTAATTTATATTATTCCGGTATATATGACAGTATCTCTCACAGCCTCAGGTACGCAGCTTTTCAGGTTGTCTCCATAACTACAACTACAGGATTTGTAACAGCCGATTTCGAGAAATGGCCTTATTTCTCAAAAATACTTCTTATAATACTGATGTTCTTCGGCGGCTGCAGCGGATCTACAGGAGGATCTATAAAGCAGATAAGAATAATGGCTGTTTTTAAACTGTCATTGAACGAGATCAAAAAGTTGGCATATCCCAGAGCCTTCGTTTCTCTAAAGATCGGAAGTGATCCTATTAATGATCAGGTAGTAAAAAACATAGCTGCTTTTTTCATACTTTTCATTTCTATCTTCGCCTTTGTAACACTATTCCTTACTTTTCAGGGTTATGATATCATAACTTCCTTCTCAGCTTCGATAGCTACGCTCGGTAATATCGGCCCCGGCCTTGCGCGGGTAGGAGCGATTGAGAATTTCGCATTTTTCGATAACGTCTCTAAGCTGATCCTTACTTTCAATATGCTTCTGGGCAGGCTTGAGATATATTCCGTTCTGATACTCATTTATTCTATTCTCAATCCGAAAAAACTGCATTAAGCTTACTGCTATGATCTCTATATTGATCTTTCATAACCTCCTTCATATCATAATCCCGCTGATGATCGCGCTGTATTTTTATAAATCAACCCGGGGTAAAAGTTTTATGCTTATGCTTTCAGCTTATATTATTGACTTTGACCACCTGCTGGCGGATCCTGTTTTTGATTCCGGAAGATGCAGCATCGGATATCATCCGCTTCATTCCTACCTCGCGATCGGAGCGTATATAATGCTCCTGTATTTTCCTAAAACGAGACTGATAGGGATCGGTCTACTGACACATATTCTTGTTGACATAAGCGATTGTTTCAGAATTTCGTTCAACTGAAGTCTTGATATACCATTCATAAGAACTTATCTTACCTGTAGTAGTACAAAGTCCAAATCAATGGAGTGACATTGAGCGTAAAAAGAGAGCGATACAGAGATTTCTGCAGATCGAAGTGCAACCTTCCGGTTTTTCTGTATGACTGGTGGCTAGACGCGGTCTGCGGAACGGACAACTGGGATATTGCCGCTGTAATACCGGACACAGAAATACTGGCGTTCATGCCTCTGTACACAAAAAAAGTTCTCTGGTTCAATATTCTGATTCTTCCCCAGCTTACCCAGTTCCTCGGCCCCTGGATCAATTATCCCGCCGATCTGAAAGAAACGAACAGAGCCGAGTATGATAAGAAAATGATGAATGAACTCATAGCTCAGATACCAAGAAATCATTTCTTTGATCAGAACTTTCATTTCTCAATTTCGAACTGGCTTCCATTTTACTGGAAAGGCTACAAACAGACAACAAGATATACATACATTGTTGAGGATATAACGCACACCGAAAGAATATTCAATAATTTCACTCCGTCAAAAAGAAAGAACATCAACAAAGCCTCAGAGATCGTCGAGGTAAAATTCGACCTTTCCGCCGATGAATTCTACGATCACCACAGCTCAACATTAAAAAAACAGGGAGTCGAAATATCCTACAGCAGAGAACTGTTCAAAAGGATATATGATTCATCTTACAGCAACAATTCAGGTAAAACGATCTTCGCAGTTGATAAAGAAGGAAGAATTCACTCGGCGCTTTTCGTCGTCTGGTCAAAATACAGTGCTTATGATCTTATCAGCTCCATAGACCCCGATCATAAGAATTCCGAATCTGCGTCTCTTCTGGTATGGGAGATGATAAAATTTCTTTCAGGAAAGGCTTACAGATTCGATTTTGAAGGCAGTATGATAGAATCAGTTGAACGCTCGTTCAGGCAGTTCGGAACAGTTCAGAAAGCATATTTTAATATCAGTAAATGTAACTCCCTTTCTTACAGAATTTTCAGGAACATCAGAGAAAGGTTCAGAAGAAATTAATCATCCTGAGGCTCTGACAATGAATTTCGATCCTCTTCTAAAATATGATCCGGTACTTCTGGCGCTTTTTGCTACATTATTCACTTACGGCGTGACTGCTCTGGGCTCTGGAATGGTTTTTTTCTTTAAAGCCATCAACAAGAAAGTACTTAATTCCATGCTCGGATTCGCAGCGGGCGTAATGATCGCGGCCAGCTTCTGGTCTCTTCTGAAACCGGCTATCGAGATGGCTGAATCGAACGGTACTCCATCCTGGATACCTGCGGCTGCCGGATTCCTTTCGGGCGGAGCATTTTTACTGCTGGTCGACAAACTTCTGCCTCACCTTCATCTGGGATTAAAGATCGATAAAGCTGAAGGTATAAAAACAGGCTGGCAGAGGAGCGTTCTTCTTGTACTTGCCATAACTTTACACAACATTCCCGAGGGACTGGCTGTCGGAGTAGCGTTCGGCGCTCTGGCTCATAATCCTGATCCGGGTATGCTTGCCGGCGCGATCGCTCTGGCAATAGGTATCGGACTTCAGAATTTTCCTGAAGGCGCTGCCGTGTCTATTCCGCTGAGACGTGAAGGTTTTTCCAGGCTGAGAGCTTTCAATTACGGTCAGCTCTCAGGAATTGTCGAACCCGTCGCGGGAGTTCTCGGTGCTTATCTGGTGCTGACTGTCACACCGCTTCTACCCTACGCGCTTTCATTTGCAGCCGGAGCTATGATCTTCGTGGTCGTGGAAGAGCTTATTCCAGAGTCACAGACAGGCGAAGAATCCGATCTTTCCACTGTAGGAGCAATGCTCGGGTTCGCAACCATGATGATACTGGATGTCGCTCTTGGCTAAGAAATATGCGGACATGTTCTAATAATCAAATACTCTTATTCTCAGATCTTTTAGACAAAATAATATTGATTTAGTTGTCATTACCGAATGGTTTTGCCGATTATTCTTTAAATTATTTTTTTCTGTAAATAATAAAAGAACCGAATTTGTCTGCCTCTTCGAATTCCTCAGAACTGTAAAATTTTTGCTCAGGATATGAAAACCCCTGCTTGTTTATCTCACTTATATGCCCGGTATGGAAAACAACAAGCGATCCTGAAGGTATGATATTTTCAGTCTGATAATTTAGTCTCTTTACTCTCGAAGGTTCTTTATATCCGTCGATCAGGTCAATACTGTATTTCGTAAAATGATCAGTATAAATCTGTTTGTCGCAATTTGTTCTGATGAACTGTTCAAAACCTTCAATACTCTCCATGTCGAAATATTCCCTGAAATGTGCGGTCATAATTATTGAGAAAACGATATAAGCCGTCAGCGAGATCAGCATCCATTTCTTTTTCATCTCCGTAAAGAATTTTGTAGCTAATACCATCGCCGGCAGGAACAGAGGGAAAAGATACCATGTGAACCTGATCGGCATAGGATGATAAGAAGTAAGGGACATCGAAAAGAATAAATATAAAATAAGAAGACCTGAGAACCAGTAAACGACGATCCTGTTCTTTCTGTACTTACGGTAGATCACAAGCTGAATTACAGCCAGAAGAGGTATGAACAGCATTGTTCTTCTCAGAAAAACCGCACTGATATTATCCGTCAGATCCCTGACAAAGCCTTTGGTAATAAAATCATTACTGCTGAAACCCGATAGAGAGTTCATAACTGTAAGCCTGTAAAAAAAATCTCCGTTGATCAATAAGTAGATCAGACCTTCAAGCACTATCCCTGTTCCAAGTACAGAAATAGAGATAAAGATATATTTATTAAAAGTTCTTTTATAAAATAGCTGGTATACAAGAAGTCCCGTGAGCAGAATACCTGTATAAAACACATTGATCTTGAATAATACGGAAAGTCCGAACAAAAGTCCGCTTAAAGACGCATATAACCACTTCTTATCTCTGTCGGCTACAAATAACATCAGAATACCGGAATTGACCAGAACCGTTGAGAAAAGGTCAGTAAAAGCTATTGATGCAAAAAGTATCTCAGTAGGATAGAAAACTGTAAATAAAAGTACCAGAAGCGCTGTCATTTCTGATCTTGTGACAGTTTTAACCAGCCTGTAGCTAAGGACCATGTTTATGACCGAAAATATCATCGGAAATACAGTTGTAGCTGTTTTATTCGTTCCGAAAAGAATAAAAGACAGAGATGTCAGCCAGGTCTGTCCTATTCTCACAAGACAGACCGGGTAACCCAGATAATCCGCTCCGAAGTTACCGTTGTAAAGAGTATAAGCAAGATAATCGTAATAAGCGTCATCCGAATAAACATGCCCGAAATAAAAGTAGAAACGCAGAAATATCCCAGCTGCCAGCAGAAGCATAACTGTAATTTTAGTTCTTTTATCATCCCAGATCATTTTGTCTCCGATTCTTCAAAAGGTAAAATACGCAATTAAAGCATGATTTACAAGCGCTTGAGCGTATTCTTTTTTATTTGACAATAGAATTTAAATTCATTAAATATAAATATCTGACATACGGGCCAAAATTATCTGTATATACAGTAAAAAAACGCCTCAGAGGCATATATCTTCCAAACCAGTGCCCAAACGTTGCGGGTAAACGCCACAGAGGCGTTTATCCGCACGTTGTGTGACATGCTGTTTTTAAATAAATAAGGAAATATTATGGCAAATAAAAAACAAAAATCTTCACAACCTACATTAAATCTACTCAGTGATCAAGCAGTCGGAGAAGGTACACCTATTTCAGCTGATGGATTAGGGTTTCATATGTATTCAAATGTATTATCAAGTGTAGCTATCGAGACTCCTGGGCCTTTTACAATCGGTGTTTTTGGTGAATGGGGAACAGGAAAAACTAGTTTGATGAGAATGGTAGAAGAAAATCTATCAAAAGAGAAGAATATTATTACAGTATGGTTCAATGCTTGGAGATACGAAAGCGAAGAACAACCGATTGTACCATTAGTAGCAACGATTGTTAGAGAGATAGAGCGCAATAAGAATTTCATCCAGACATTAGAAGATGGAGGAAAAAGTTTACTTCGAGCCCTTAAAGCCGTTGCTTATGGATTTTCTGCTAAAACAAAAGTTAAAGTTCCTGGATTTGCTGAAATAGAAGCATCTTTTGTAGCTAAAGATATGATTGATCGTTCTGAAAATATTGCACCTGACCCACTTCTTGATAGAAGTATTTTTTTTGAAGCTTTTCAGCAATTATCTAGCGTTCGAATTCCAAAATCAACGCGTGTAGTAGTTTTGATAGATGATCTAGATCGTTGTTTCCCAGATAAAGCTATTGCATTACTTGAGAGTATTAAACTTGTTCTAGCCCAACCAGGTTTTATTTTTTTTCTTGGTGTTGCCAGAAAAGTAATTGAAGGCTATCTACAGCACAGATATGAAATAGAATATGGTATTAATGGGTTCGAAGGATATGCATACCTCGACAAGATTATACAATTACCATTTCATATTCCTCCCCATCGTAACAGAATGTCTACTTTCTGGGAGAATGTGATATCTCGATTGAATGCAGCAGACAGGAAAAGTTTTAGAGACTTAGTTCCAATCATAAACCTTGCATCAGGTAGTAACCCTCGTTCGGCAGTGCGCTTTGTAAACAATCTTTTAGTAGACCGAGCTATATTTAAAACAACTGCTGGTGATTTAGCACTTAGTGAAATGCCAATTGCTTTTTTTGCTATCTCAAGAAGTATCGAACAAAGATGGCCAACCATATTCTCTCTTCTATCTAGATCTGAAGAAATTTGCGAAAAAGTTGTATCTTGGACATCCACACAATTACCAGATATAGATTCTATTGAGCAGCCAGAATTAAGAGAGGTCGCTGCTTTACTAAAAGCAGATCAAGAACTTAATGGATTACTTGCATCTAACTATGGTAATCATTGGTTAAGTGAACATAATCGCAGAAATGCTACCATTGATTTTCTACAAGAAGAACGTTCAGAAGTTGAAGAAGTAGAAACCTATTCTCAGTCGATTTATTATGATATATTCCTTAGTTACAGTTTGGAAGATGAAAAAGCTGCTACTGAGATAAGTAATGTTCTAAAAAATATATATGGTCTAAATGTTTTTGATATTAACAAGAGGAGTACATCTTTGCCTGTATCAATTCAATCCCTCGTTGAAACCTCAATAAATTCTTCCCAGATATTAGTTGCTTTGGTAGGAAAATCCTATAGTAACTCAAATGTATTTTATGAAATAGGTCTAGCTCTAGGGCGAAATAAAACTGTCATTCCATTAATTCTTCCAGATGCTGAAATAGAATCTACATTACTAAACTTAGAACACCTCAAAATTAATGAAATTAATAAAGAATCTCTTTACCCAATTTATGAATCTTTCAAAAAGAGTCAGAGAGATCTTTTTAGTGAAATATCTAAAAATCTATTTAATAGATCAATGCAATTTAAAATTCCAAGAAAATAATCTTGATAAAATAGTCAAATAAAATGAGAACATCAGAGAATTCAAAGTGCAAATATATATCCTCTTGATACTAATGATTATTTAAAACAGCACGAACTCACAACATTGGCAAAAGAGAAATGCGCGGGGAAATTATTTGCACTCCTTTTTACCATGACCGTTAGCTTGAATAGAAATTACAAGGAATGCTATTTCCGGTCATCTAAGGTCCGAATACCTGTTCCTATTCTGTCAAGAACTATAATCCTCTATATCTAATACTTAAATCTTTTAGTCGTAGCTGGAAACTAATTGATTTGATATTTCTTTCTCATCTCAGATTCATAGCCGAAATATCTGTTCCTTATCCCGTCCAGTTCATCAACGGAAGTTGAATCAAAATCAAAGCTGTACTTAAGTCTGAGACCGAGTTCCGAATTACTGAATCTGATAAAATTCTTAAGGCTGTTACCTTTCTGGTAATACCTGAGTATCTGAAGTATCCTGAGCCCGTCTATCTTTTCGTGGCAGGCGCGGATAAATAATTTTTCCGTCTTGAAATTATTTCTCAGAGGTTCCCATATGTTTTTTCCGAACGCTTCATATAAATATCCGTCTACAGGAGTCTCAACATCGCGCCTGAACAGCTCAGGAAGCAGCCTGTAAGTTTCACCTATCCGACTGAAAGCTTCAATGTCATAGAACGGATAGCTTTCCCAGTCACCGGACATACCTTTCGACACTGCGGGTCCCGTTCCGAACGGCACTCTGTCGGATTCGCGCGCTGAAGGATAAACTGCTTCTTCGTTCCAGACCATGATATCACCGGCTTTTTTCATTCTGTTCACGAAGTAGAAATCCTCGCCGGCCTGCTTCGGGGTTATACCGCTGATCTTCCTGTATCCGCCGATCCTGAAAGAAATAGCTGACCCCATAGCCGTAAAAGCATAAGGAGAATAGACTTTCATAAGGTTCAGCAGGTAGTACCTCATGTAAAGTTCATACCTCAGTATCGCCCGGTCAACGCTTTCATTCCCGATGAGTTCATGGTAGTACGGATTTGCAAGAAGAAGCGTTTTTTTATTCTTCCTGAATATATCACGAACAGATTCGATGTAACCTCTTCTGATCCTCGTATCGGCATCAAGACTTATTACGATATCGTCATCGTCCGATTCACTGTTTATCGCTTCAAAAAGTACCTTTCTCGCATAACCGACACCGCGCCGCTTTCCTTTCCATCCATTTCCTTCCGACGCTCTGTCTGTCAGAGTTATGTTCAAGTCCCTGATGTTTTTTATGTATTCTATTGTTTCCAGATTATTTTCGCACAGTTTCTTTTTTACAGGATCGTTCCACCACTCATCGGGATTGTTAACGCAAATATAAATCCTGAAGTCCTGAAATGACTGCGCTCCCAGATCTCCGATAAGCCCCTGAATGTGATCATTCTCGTTCAGAGCAGGTATTGCTACGAAAACATTCAACTGGTTTCCGTTATATTATTAAACTTGATTTTTAATGCCGTAACCCCTATCTTTTCAAAGAGTGATAATATAAAGCAATCTCAAAACAATGGCAATGATAATAGGCTGACAATCCAAAAAAGGAGGAATTCATGAAAAGATTTTTACTAACCGTTATTGTAGTTTTCAGTATCGCCATTATCGGATGCGGAAGCGGAAAGAAAGATGCAGCTGCTGCTACTGAGAAAAAAGCCGAACCTGTAAAAGAAGTCAAAAAAGAACTTGCCGTTACAATGATGATCGGTGAAGAAGAATTAAAATTCTCCGGGGCAAGTTTTCTGAGTAATGCAATGACACCGGCTGACGACACGACAAAATACACTCTTTACGGAACCCCTGCAGGCGGAGACAAAGACGCTCTTAACATCGAATTCGACTCAGCGAAAAAAGGAGAAGCTCAGGAAGCATATATTTCCCTGAAAAACTACACAATCGAGAAATCATCGGTCACTATTGCTAAATTTGAAATACAAAAAGGTAAAGTATTAGCTGCTGAAGGAGTCTTTTCAGGTCAGCTGAAAAAACATGACCCTAACGGTTTCCCGACAGGAGAACCTATAGACTTTACAGGTACTTTTGTAAAATAAATTTTAGTACACATATTCTTACACTGAAAATATAATCATATTATATGATATTTTCCATTTGCCACAAGGCATTTTATCAGATATATTAATAACTTATGAAAGAGAAAGTCGAGAATACTATATTTATGCCGCGGGGAGATCTTATGTTGAAAAGAACTGCAGTTTCTGTACTTGCGATCTTGATAATTTTCTTCGTTTCATGCGACAAGGACGAAGGAGGCGATCCTCCTCAAAATATTTATCCCGAGATAACTTCATTTACTTCATCGGTTTCCAGCGTTCATCCCGGAATACCTGTTGATGTCTCGGTCACGGCTTCTGACACTAACGGTGATGAACTGACGTATTCATATCAGTTCATGGGAGGCCTTCAGGGAACGATCACAGGTACCGGTCCTGACGTGACTGTAACTCTTTCATCGACCGGTCAGCATGACCTACAGGTCACGGTCAGTGACGGGAACGGCGGGTCTGCTTCGGAGTTCCTGTCGATCACAGGAGTCAACAATAATCCCGTAATAACCAACATAATCTCAGACAACACTGAGATACTTATAGGTTCAACAGTGAATATTACCGTAACTGCCAGTGATGCAGATGCTGACAGCCTTACTTATGAATATAACGTAGATACCGGAGGTAATATTATTCCATCAGGCAATACAGCTTCAGTCGAAATTAATTCCGTGGGTGACAATGTTGTTTCAGCAGTTGTCAGGGATAGCTTCGGAGGCAGTGATTATTCCAGTATTACCGTTACGGGTACAATGTCGACTCCGTCAATAACCGCCATGACAGCCGGGAGTACTCTTATTCAACAGAACGAATCTACTTCTGTAACTTGCACTGCGGTAGGCGGAACAGGATCGCTGAGCTACTGGTTCTCCGCAATTGAGGGATATCTTGTCCAGTCCGGAAATAATGCGACTTATACTGCATCCGGTTTCTTTTCAGGAATTGATGTAATTACAGTTCAGGTTACCGATTCCGTGTTCAATCAGACCGAAGATACATTAAGCATCAGAATAAATCAGAAACCCTCTATATCCTCTTCAGGTGTCACTTTTGCAACGATCGGAAAAGGAATGACAACAGAGCTATCGGCGACAGTATACGATGAAGAGAACGACCCTGTTTATTATGCGTGGTCAATATTAAGCGGTACCGGTACGATTACAGGCAGCGGTCCAGCAGTTTATTATACTACTGAAAGCTACGGTGATCATTATATCGAAGTGTCAATCGGGGATACTTACTGGACGAATACTGATAGAGATACCGTCCATGTGTTCTGCGAACCTCAATGGCAGCCGGTTCCGGAAGTTAACGCCATTGCGGAACAGTTTCTGGATATTGCCACTTATAATTCAGGTCTGTATGTCACACATAATACTCCCGATTCAGCTGTTCAGCTGATAAAATATAACGGGACATCATGGGACAATATTGGAGCTTCTTTCAGCGGAAGCGGCTGGAATGTCGGTAAACTGATGCTTACAGGATCGGATATGTATATGCTCAATTCGTATTTCGACTGGAGTGTATTCATGGAAAAGAGAGCTGTTTACAAGTTTAACGGCAGTGGATGGAACGTTCATGCTCCTCTCGGCGACGGAGGCAGTACTGACTGGTTCGACGCCGCAGCCTACGGTAGCGTTATATATCAGGCATATTCGAATTCAAAAACAGTCGTCGAAAGATTCGACGGAAGCTGGAGTATAATCGGTGATTCCTTATCCTTAGGAGATTCGTACACTAACTCTATCGCTGTTGATCCGAACGGCAACGTATATCTCGCGTTCGTAGATAATGAGGACAACGATCCGTTAACGGACGATATACTGAAGGTTATGAAATGGAGCGGGGTTTCATGGTCTACTATCGGGAACGGTTTCACGGACGGAGAAGCTCTCGGTCCTGTGATCAAGATGAATGGTGACATACCGTATATCGCGTTCCAGGACAGAGCGCACAGCGACAGGGTCACCGTCATGTACTACGACGGAGCGTGGAACACTGTTGGGGATCCCGGTTTCCCGTACTGGCTCGGTGGGACTGGAGATCCCGATCCGGTGATGGGAGGAATAGATTTCGTCTTCGACGGCGACGACATTTACTGCGGATACCAGCAGACAGGACTTACAGGATTAAATAAAACAAGTCCGTCTGTTATGAAATGGAACGGTTCCGAATGGACACTTGTCGGTATCAAACACGTAACAGGTACGACTCCGTGTTTCGGTATGAAAATTGTCATTGACTCGAACGGGATTCCTAATTTCATTACTGCCAAGGACGACAGATCGTACAGCACGGTCTATAAGTTCGAATAGACTTTCTTAAAAACCGGGGGATATAATGAAATACATGAAGCGCGCGACAGGGAATATACTTATACTGCTGATCAGTTTTGCAATGCAGGCAGCTATTCCTGCGGGTTACTATGATTCCGCTACAGGAACCGGATACACGCTGAAGACCCAGCTGCATAATATAATCGACGATCATACTGTAGTTTCTTATGATGCACTTTGGACACATTTCCAGAGTACAGACGTGGATAATTACTACGAGAACGACGGTAGTGTGCTCGACATGTATTCTGAAAATCCCGCCGGCACTGATCCTTACGAATTTACATTTGTCTCCAACCAATGCGGAACGTACTCTGTTGAAGGCGACTGTTACAATAGGGAGCACAGCTGGCCGAAAAGCTGGTTCAACGACGCGTCCCCGATGTACTCGGACATTTTCCACCTCTACCCCACCGACGGGAAAGTGAACGGGATGAGAAGCAACTGGCCTTTCGGTGAGACGAACGCGCCTACATGGACTTCACAGAACGGCTCAAAACTCGGACCCAGCGCTTATCCGGGCTATACAGGTACAGTGTTCGAACCGCTTGACGAGTTCAAAGGCGATTTCGCCCGCAGTTATTTCTACATGGCGACCCGTTACGAGGACGTGATATCCGGATGGCCGGGCTGCGACATGCTCGACGGATCAGCCGACAAGGTATTTACCGACTGGGCTCTGAACATGCTGATCGACTGGCACAACGCCGATCCCGTATCACAGAAAGAGATAGACAGGAACGACCTTATTTATACTAACGTTCAGCACAACCGCAATCCATTCATAGACCACCCGGAGTATGTGAATTATATCTGGGGCGGTGCCGCTCCTGTCCCTTCCGTCAATTTTGTAACCACATCCCAACAGGTCGAGGAGAGTGCCGGGTCTTTAGGAGTATATGTTTCTATATCTCAGGCCATCCCGGATGATGTTACCGCTAATTTCACTGTAACGGGAACAGCTTCGAACGGTTCAGACTACACTCTTTCTCAGAACTACGTTCTTTTCCCTGCTTCCGCTACTGTCAGCCAGTATGTGACGCTTACAATAACTGACGATACAGAACCGGAGGATTTCGAGTCGATAATCATAACTATCGATAATCTGGTAACAGACAATACCGAAATAATCATAGGCAACAGTGATGAGATTATCTTCACGATCAACAACAACGACGGGTACGACGCAACACCGCCGTACATATACAATCATATACTTCTGAACGATTCGACACTGGTACTGGATTTTTCAGAGAACATGGATCCGGTCACAACAGAAACGCTGACGAACTACGTCGTTGACAATAGTGTCGGCAATCCTCTTTCCGCCCTTCTCGGATATGAAGGCGATTCATCTAAGGTCGAACTGTCCTTCCCCGTATTTTCATCAGGTATAAACTATCAGCTTACTATAAACAACGTTGAAGATCCTGCCGGTAATACGATAGCCGCGAACACTACCGTTAATTTCGCGGTCTCGTCAGGAGGAGGGAACGGCTGGATCGAATATTTCGAGGACGCAACCTTCTCCAGTTATTATACCGGAACGGTCACCTACCCCACCGGAGACTGGGACCTGGTAAACGTATACCTCGAGCCTGCAAGCGAAGCTTACGAAGGCGAACATGCAGTACGAATGAACGATGATACGGCAGGAGCGTCCGTAACCACTCCCGCAATAAACGGCGTCGATTCCGTGATTTTCTACTACCGCGCCCTGAACAGTGAAGCCTCATCTTCAACTTTCTGGCTGCAGAAATCCGTCGACGACGGAGCTTACACGAACGTTCAGAGCCAGGCATTTCAGGCCAGCACTTACAGTCAGTTCGCATATAAGGTCAACGACACATCCGATAACATAAAGCTAAGGGTTCTGAACGACAATCAGGCCGGGCATCTTATAATTGACTGCTTTAAAGTCGTAACATTCTCAGTACCCGCGCCTGACACAACTCCGCCTACTATCACGGGACATGAGATCAGCGGCACGGATATTATTATATCTTTCGACGAGGAACTCGATCCGGCTACATCAGAATCCGTTATCAATTATGTGCTTGATAACGGGGGAGATAATCCGTCGGCAGCTGTACTGGGCTATCTCGGTGATCCGGCAAAGGTAGTTCTTTCATACCCTTCGTTCATTGAGGATGTCACCTATACGCTAACAATAAATAACGTGGAAGATCTCGCAGGCAATCCTGTAGCGGCAGGTTCGACGGTCCAGTTCATAATTAATTCGACAGGCGGCGGAGGTGGAGAAAGCTGGATCGAAGATTTCGAACTGGCGAACTGGGGAACATACTCCACCGGCACATTTACTTTATCTACCGGAGACTGGGATATAGTTGATGTCTATCCCGAAACATCATCATCGACTTCATATGAAGGATCTCATGCTGTCAGGCTGAATGACGACTCGAATAATTCATCCATCACTGCTCCGGCGGTAAACGGTGTCGATTCAGTGATATTCTATTTCAGGACTTTGAACCAGGAAGCTGCCGTTTCTACTTTCTGGCTTCAGAAATCTGTAGACGGCGGAGCATACACGAATATTACGAGCCAGCCGTTCCAGAACAACACTTACGCGATGTTCGCACACAAAGTGAATGACGCATCAGATAATATCAGACTGAGGATTCTGAGCGACCAGCAGTCAGGTCACCTGATAGTGGACTACTTCAAAGTCGTCACTTTCCCTGTTAACTTGAATTCTCCTGCCAATGTATCCACAGTAATAAGCGGCAGTGATATAACTTTAAGCTGGGATGCTGTGACCGGAGCTTTATCATATGATGTGTACTCGTCAGATCTGCCGTACGACGGTTTTGCATGGGAAGCAACAGTAACTGTACCCGAATACACGACCTCCTGCAGTGAAGCGAAAAAATTTTATTATATACTGGCGAGCGATCAGGGAACGAAGAAGATCGACCCGAAAATATCTCACGAGAGATTTATTGAGATAAAATAACCCGAAATTATGTATAGCGGGAATTTAAAGAAATAAATATCTTTTTGTTTTTAAGAAAGTTATATTATCTAATATATTATCACGTAAACTTAATTTCAGGAGTAACAAATGGCGCAGATCATGCTTAAAGGCAACCCGGTGAACACGGTCGGGGAACTGCCTAAGATAGGAGACGAATTAAAGGACTTCACGCTCGTAACAAATAAACTGATCAGAACTCATCTTGCCGACTATAAGGGTACAAAACTGGTACTCAATATTTTCCCGAGTCTTGACACACCGACCTGCGCTGCTTCGGTCAGGCAGTTCAACAAGCTGGCATCCGAAATGGTGAACACGAAAGTTCTCTGCATTTCCAGAGACCTGCCGTTCGCACAGGCAAGATTCTGCGGTGCCGAAGGCCTTGAGAATGTCATTACGCTTTCAGATTATGAGACAGGCGAGTTCGGATACGATTACGGCCTTGAGATAATTGACGGCCCTCTGAAAGGACTTCACTCAAGAGTAGTCATTATAGCTGACGAGAATAGAAAAATCATTTATACCGAGCAGGTCGCCGACATTGTCAATGAGCCAAATTATGAAGCGGCGCTTAACGCACTGAAGTAATGAAAGATATTATAATAATACGCGTCTATGATGACCATACAGACAGAGATCATGTCAGGAATATCTGGAGCAAAGTCTTCAGGTACGTTGATCCTCATAACGATCCAGATATCTCGATCGACAGAAAGCTGAAATTCGGTGATGATCTTTTCTTCGTAGCGGTTTTGAACGATAAGGCCGTCGGAACCGTAATGGCGGGTTATGACGGTCACAGAGGCTGGATTTACTCTATGGCCGTTGATCCTGAACATGCAGGAAAGAGGATAGGTTCAATGCTGCTTAAACATGCTGAGGATGTTCTTACCGGGATGGACTGTCCGAAAGTAAATCTGCAGGTAATGTTGAATAACAGCGAAGTAGTTGAATTCTACGAAAAGAACGGCTATAAAGTCGAAGAGCGGATCAGTATGGGTAAAAAATTATACAGTCAGGAAAAATAACAGAGTGATATAATGGCTGAGAACATCTACATATTCTGGTTCGGCGTGATCGGTACTGCAGCGTTCGCGATCTCAGGCGCTATGACGGCGATGCGGAAAAAATTCGACCCGTTCGGTGTCTTCATTATAGGTTTCGTGACCGCTGTAGGCGGAGGTACGATCAGGGACGTTCTCCTTAAGGATGTCTCCGTCTTCTGGCTGGAGGAACCGCATTTCGTTTACTCTATTATAGCCGGGACCGTGTTCGCGATGTTGTTCCGCAGGAACCTCGATATGCTGTCAAAATCTCTCCTTTTGTTCGATACGATCGGACTGGGACTTTATACTGTCATCGGTCTGGAGATAGGTCTGAACAACGGACTCAGCGGGATGAGCTGCATAATCCTTGGAACGATAACGGGATCTTTCGGCGGTGTTCTTAGGGATATTCTTGTCAACGAGATACCGGTCATATTCAGAAAGGAAATATACGCCACGGTCTCCATAATCGGAGGTCTGATCTATTTTATTTTAAAGTCGTCCGGAGTTACAGATCCGCTCCTTCAGATCGTCCCGATAGTGCTGATCATAGTCTTTAGGATCCTTGTAATTAAGTTCCGAATTTCCTATCCTTCAATTTACAATTCAAAAAAGGCGAAAAAATGAACAATATTCCGATAATATTACCCCAAGCTCTTCAGAACAGATCGGACGAATTCTGCGGCTATCTTGAGAAAGCTCTCGAAAGAGTACATAAGTTCGCTTCGGAACACGGCTGGGAAAAGCATACCGTAAAGAGCTTCATGGATAAAGTGATGATCTTCGACTCGAAGCCCGAATTCGATAAAATGCTCCTCAAACTGACAGATTCAGACCCGACGCTCCAGCTGCCTGAGACTTATTGCGGAGCGCTTGAGGAGAGAGTTCTTGCCGTGGTCACACCCGAGATATACAGTACCGTCTATCCCCAGGGTATTGAGGAGGATTTCTATACTAAGATACTTGCTCACGAGATCGCACACAGACTGCATATACGAATACTTGAAGGAGACGAAGATGCCATGGGACCTGTCTGGTTTTTCGAAGGCTTAGCTCTCTACGCAGCCGATCAGTTTTGTCATTCAAATATTTCGCTCGGTAAGGAAGAGATCATCGACATCCTGAATACCGAAGAACGCGGCAGTTACGAGAAATACGCTTACATTTTCAGATATCTTGTTAAACTATTACCTCTAAAGGAACTTGTATCTAAAGCTGGATCATCTGATTTCACTGAATTTATAATAAATACTGTCAAGAACGGAGGAATTATGGCTGAATTCTATTTTCCCGCGCTTATAAAAGGGCTTCCCGAAGCGGATATCACTTTTAAAGGAATTACAGGGTGGCTTTCGCAGGGACCGGACCATCAGATAGTTTTCATGGACATCGCGCCGATCGGTGAAGTTCCCGACCACTCTCACGGCGAACAGTGGGGCGTCGTTCTGGAGGGAGAAATGGACCTTAAGATAGGCGGAGTGACAAAAACCTACAGGAAAGGCGATTCTTATTATATCGGTGACGGAGTGGTTCATGGAGCTGCTTTTAAAAAACGTACTTTCGTAATGGATATGTTCAGGCAAAAGGACCGTTATAAGGTCAGATCAGAAAAATGACCGAAGCTGCGATCGGATGCAGGGGATGTACTTTATGCTGCAGACTGTTTTTAATAAATCTTAACGAAGAAGAATACAGATCCGGAAAGTATTTCACTGAGCTTCTTACGGATGGTGGTATACCGGATGATTTTGTTTTTGCTGAAGAGAACGGCCTTAACATCGTTAAAAAGAAAAAGAACGGCTCTTGCGTTTATCTCAGGAATAACCGTTGTTCCATATACGACTCGCGGCCTGAAGTATGCAGAGATTTTCTTTGCTCTTCGCCCGACATCAGATTTATTGAAATGATCGAAGAGCTCAACGAAAAAAGATAGTGCTTTACATTCTGAACGCATCGTCTAATCCGACACATTTCAGCGATATCTCCGGATATGTTTCTGTAAAGGATCTGTACTTGGATATTGAAAAAGCAGCCGGATCGAATTTGGCTTCATAGGCATAGCTATTCCCGTTATCGTCTTTCGCAATAAAATCAACTTCCTTTCCATCACGGGTCCGCCAGAATCTGAGATTATCAGAGCCGTATCTTTCTTTTAATAGAAGATAAATATAATTTTCGAATAATTCGCCTTTATCCGGACGGTTTCCGATCGGACTGAAATCATTGGTCAGAGCATTCCTGAGGCCAAGATCGGCGAAATATAATTTGGACATTTTCCTCAATTCCGAGATCAGATTGTTATGAAACGGAGGAAGAAGATGTATGTGAAAAGATTTACGCATGACCCAGATATACTGGGCAACAGTTTTATTGTCTAGACCTGCATCAGGAGCAAGACTGTTCGTGTTGAGAAGCCCGCCCGTTCCAAACGCAAGCATTTTTAACAGATTCAAATATTTATCGTGATAGGACAAGTTACTTTCAACGGCATCTTTTTTCGCATATGAATCTGCAATTTCCTTAAGAACGCGTTTTTTCTCTTTATCCGTACCACTCAGCACGACTTCGGGATAACCTCCGTATATAAGGTATTCGTAAAAATGTTCTTTGATTCTGTCCATATAAAGAAGCGGTATATTTCCATTGTTTAGATGTGGGGCCAGATCATCTTCTCCTTTGAATATCAGTACTTCCTTTAAAGACATAGCAGGAAGTTCATAAATCCGTTTTCTCCCTGCAAGAGAATCTCTAAATTTGCGGTCGATGTAGAAACTTGATGAGCCTGTTACTATGAACTTGATTTTATCCAGATATGTATCGTAATGATATTTAAGGAAATTCGACGGATCATTTAGATACTGAACCTCGTCAATAAGAACATATCTTCTTTCCGTATCCGCAGGTTTCGCTATAAGCTGAAGAAGGTTTTTCGGATTATCGTCGAGCATACGGAGGATTTCTTTATCTTCCAGCGTCAGATAAAAAACTGATATATTTTTGTTCTTCAGACCGGAAAATATCTGCTTCAGGATTGTAGTCTTCCCCGTTTGTCTTGCTCCGATGATCAGAGAAATGTATTTCGTTTCCAAATCTTTTTCTATTTCATTTTTAAGCTGTCGTTCCAATATAATTACCTTTATGAGTAGTTATAATTCCTAAATTATTGATAAATATAAGCAATAAAATCCTAAATTGCAAGAATAATAATTAAATCAGAAAGTATAACCTATAGAGAAGTGGAATACTCCGTCCTTCCATCCGTCTTTTACATCCAGAGGGAATCCCCAGAGTATACCCATAGCACCGATCGGTGTAATGTAGCGGAGCCCGGTACCGGCTGTCGATCTTAAGGTCTCCCCGCTTACCGCTTCGGTCTCTGAAAGTAATCCTGTATCGAGGAACAGCGGAAGCTCCCAGTTCTTTCTGAACTCTAAGCGCGGCTCGAACGTGAACATCGCGGTCAGCTTCCCTCCCGCAGGATCGCCTGCCGCATCCTCAAGAAAATAATTCTCATTCATCCCTCTGACCGAAGACGTTCCGCCAAGAAAGAACAGCTGATCTACGGCAGGCTCTGCGCCCGGGTTCGTCATCTGAAGGTAGTTCAGCTTACCCGCGAACGCGAATGTGACCGGCCCGAAAGGCGTGAAAAAATATTTGAGATCGAGTTTATATTTAATAAAGTCATCTTCGTTATTGTCAATGCCTGTAGAAAACTCCGTTTCCAGATTAACATACACGCCTTTGCGGGGCACCATGAACGAATCACGCCCGTCCCAGAGCTGAATGAACTTCAGGCTGCCCGAATTCCTGACCGTATTCGAATCCGCTCCTGAAACGCTTTTCTCGTAAAGTGTCTTATGTTCGATCTGCGCCTGTACGATCGACTGCAGACTGCTTTTCCATCTGTAATTCGCGCCGGCTCCGAATCCTGTCGTTTCAGTCTGATATTCAGGATCGGAAATATCCTCTCTTTCCCAGAAAGCGGAAAGCGTTCCTGAAAGCTCCGTTATGAACAGTACCGGCTCGGTGAAAGCCGCAGTAACCGACTGTTTCACGAAAGACATATCGGTCTTCAGACTGAGTTCCTTGTTCCTGCCGAAAAGGTTCTTATTCCCTGCAAGCAGGCTTATATATGGCCCTACAAAACTCTCATAACCTCCCGACACCTGAAAATAATAAGGCGGATATTCTTCGACGCTGACGAGAACATCCAGCGTGTCGGTGTCAAGTCCCGTATCTGAAGTGTAGGATGAAACGGATCTGAATATTTTCTGGTTCCTCAGATTACGCAGTCCGTCAGACAGTTCGAGTACAGAAAAGGGTTCGCCTTCCCGCAGTTTCAGAAGTTTTTTTACTGTCCGGTCTTTTGTCTTAAGATTTCCCGCGACGTAGATACTTCCGGTCTCCGTCATGTTCTTTGCGTCAGCCGTAAATACGATATCAGCCTTTGAACTGTCCGGAGTGAATACGGTCTTTTCTTTTACTTCCGCATAAATGTATCCTCCGGCGGCGAAAATACCTTTTAATCTGGGTACGACGTCCTTCACTATCGCTGTATTGTAAGGTTTTCCCTCCAGTTCTTCCGATATTTTCTTCACATCCGGTCCGAAGCGTTCAGATATACCTTCAAAACTTACGCTTCCAATAACGGTTCTTACACCTTCGGATATTTCCGCTTCGATCCTGACACTGTCCCTGTTCCTGCTGAATTTAAGTCCGGTCTTCACTTTTGCCGACAAAAATCCGTTCTGTATATAGAAAGCAGTCAGATTCCTTTCGTCGTCCTCCCAGATATCTTTCCTGAAATATTCTTTGGTTCTCCACCATCTCCTGACCACGCTGTTGAGATAATTTCCGAGTTCATCTCCTTCAAAAAAATCATTACCTTTGAATTCTATCTTCGAAACAAGCGGTCTTACTCCCTCCGAGACCGTGATCAGCACTTTCTTAAGCTGCGTTCCGTTCTCGCTGACAAGAGTGTCCTTCATCACCGCTTTAGCGTCCCCGAATCCCTCTTCCCTATACATTTTCCTTATGCCTCTCACGGCCTGTCTCAGCGCAACCGATCCTCTCCTGCCTTCTTTTATAAGGTCAGTCTGTTCTAAAAGAGCTCCGTCGGAAAAGAAACTGTTCCCTGTAATTTCTATCTCGTATTCCGGGCCTTCCGTTATGGTAAGTGATATATCAGCTGTTCCTTTCAGGCTGTCCTTTCTCACGTTACATTTTATTTCGAAGTCGGCGAAACCTTTACTTCTGTACAGTTCGTTTATCTTCGTTATGTCATTGTCAAGCTCATCAGGTATCAGCCTGCCGGATTCACCGTAGAGAAAACTTCTCCACCACGTTTTCATTTCCTTTTTCAGCCTCAGTCCTGAAATATTATCATTTCCTGAGATATTAATATCACCTATCGTGAAATAACCGCTTTTCATGATACTGATCTTAAGAAGCCTGAGTTTCTCCGACACATCCTCTATTTCCGACTTCACTCTGACCGAATCGTAACCTTTGGAATTAAGATAATCCGTAAGATATACTTTCTGCTCCGCGATCTTCACACTGTCGCAAACGGAACCCGGATAGACGGACATTCTGTCGAGAAGCTCAGTTGAAAAGAAGGGATAAATACCGTAGAATTTTATATCAGAGATCCTCGGGGCGTCAACTAGAGCCTGCATGTCTGCCGAAGCGCGCAGGAATACCGTGAGAACGAGCAAAAATATGAACAGGACGTTCTTTATCATCTGAACTCCTTCCTGAACTGTGTCTCGGCTCCGAAATTACCGTCCGTTGACCTGAAGCCTGAGAAGATGATGTTCTCGAACATCTGGTAGTCGGCTATACCTTTCTGTATCATATCGGAACCGTCGTTAACGAGCGAATATTTAAGTATGAGTCTGTCAGAGATCTTTTTTCCGACCGTAAGCCCGTAACCTGCCGGAGCGGACGCCGAGAAATCGTCAGGAACGTTCACCTCAATATAATCGAGCCCTGTTTTTGCCGCAACCTCACCCGAGTAAGCGCTTGAAAGCCAGTCGGCTATCAGTTTCTCCTTCGAGACAGGCTGACCGCCGCCGGACAGCTCGGAAGCTTTTCTTCCGAAAACGAGTATTGAAAGTATATCGGCATCGCTTTCCGCAGGAAGGGATGTCAGGGTGAATTTAGGGTTTGAAAGATTTCCGGTCACCGAAAGAAATATTTTATATTTCCCGACGGCGGTCTCTCCCTGAATGTCGGCTGTGGGAAGAGCGCCGTAGACAGGCTCGAAATCGAGAACTCCTTTAGTGATCGTGAACGTTCGTTTCTGGAACATCAGGAAACCGTCTTTACGTATTACAGCTCTTCCTGTGATCACCGGAGCGGAAATATCACCTTTTATCTGAAGATCAGGCTTCAGTTCCAGAAACCCGAGATTGTTGTCCATAACCAGATCACGTCTGCTTTTCAGCTTCAGATCAAGAGATATCTCAGGCTGTCCTTCGTCAGGTGAAGCGGTCTTGACGATTTTCGGACCGGAACCTTTGAACATTCCTCCGAAAAGGTCGATATTCTTATAATAAAGAGCTTCAACTACCTCAAGCTCTCCCGTCAGTTTTCCTTTTTCAGGAGTGCCTTCGAACCTTATTCTGGAATTAAGAAGTCCTTCAAGCTGGTCGGGATAGTTCAGAGGCAGCGCGACCGTCGAAACGTCAAGCGCGATCTTTTCCGGTCTGTTGTTCTGCACGGAAATGTCTCCTTTCAACTCGAATGTGCCTTTCTCCAGCATCCCCTTTATACCTTTCAATTTTATGTTATCCTTCGAAATACCTATTTCCCCGTTTATCCCGTGCAGCTTCTGGTCGGTCTGTTCGATATAAAGTCCGATATTTTCCGGAGCGACTGTACCTGAGATGACCGGTGATGCGGTATTCCCGTCAATATTTATTTCGCCTTTAAGGAATCCTTCTGAGTTCAGGAACATATCGTTCGCGAAAGCCAGTGATCTCACAGGCAGAAGTATTGATGTTTTTATCCCTATTCCGTTATTTTTATCAGCGAAACCGTTAACGTCTATGAAACCGCTGTCGAGAAAATTCAGTCTGAGATCTTCAAGAAGAAGTTTGTCTCCTCTTACCTTTGTAATGAGACCGTATCCCGAGACCATTCTTCTTCCGTCCATATCAAGCGTGAGAGAATCTATCGGTATATCGACTTCCGGATGCGCGGGATCGTCCAGGCTTCCTTTTCCGTTAATTTTGCCCGTCATTATACCTTTGAGATGACCGTCCGAATTTTCCGGCAGATACGACGAATAATCCCAGTGGTCAAAATTGATATTGAACCCGTACTCTTTCGTTCCGAGATCGGTATGAGCTCTGATGATAAATCCCGGGTCCGCGGTCAGATCGGCAAATTTATTTTTGTAACTGAAATCTATCTTCGTATCGGGTATGACTGTTTCACCCGCTGATATTTTTTTAAGCATTAAACTGCCTTCCGCTGACGGATCATCGAACTTTCCTTCAGCTCTGATCTCGGCTTCTACGACTGCAGCGGCTGTTCCGGCTATTCCCGTATAGATAGAATCCGCTTTGATGTTACTGATATTTACTTGCGCGGTAAAAGTTTTAAAATCCTTCATACTGCCTGAGATGCCGACCTTACCCCCGCCGCCGTGAACCGACAGATCTTCAAGCGTCACTTCGTTCCTGTCTATTCCGGCTCTCATACCGATGCTGTCTATCTCAACTCCCTGATAACTGACCGGTCCGGTATATACATGAAGTTCCCCGTTCGGAGATTCAGCGGATCCTTTCACATATCCTGAAAAATTAACTTCAGTAGCGATGTCGGAATAGAACTTCTCAGATCTTATTCTGCTGCCTATGAACGTCAGATCGATCTGAGGGTTCTTCAGCGGTTTTAAGTCTTTGAATACTTTCGCTTTCCCGCTCAGACTTACCTTTGAGCTGTCCATCATCACGGTCAAATCTTTTATCTCGACCGAGCCTTTGTCGCTTGCGCCGCCCGAAAGAGAAAGCGATGATATTTCGTAAGTATCCCAGCTTAGTTTCCCGGTGTTTATATCGGTAACAGCAGTGAATTTTCCTCTGTTCCAGTTCACATCCGCGACAAGCGAAGCTTTCTCTTTCAGAAGAAATTTGTCGTAGTTGAAGGGGCTGATCTGCGTATTTATCAGCGCATCCGCCGTGATCTCTTCCGGTTTTACTCCTTTTCCCTTCAGCTTCAGACCGAAGTCGAAGACCGCGTCCGGCATTCCGGGAACATTGCTCAGACTGAAGTTTTCCGCATCCACCGCCAGATCGTAAGCGGTCTTCTTAAGATCGGGTTCGGATGAGATCAGTCCGCCTGAGAACACCTGAGTAAGATCGACCGAACCGTCGATCGCAAAATTCTCCGTGGCGGATTTGTCTATCTTTGCGTCAAGAGTGAGCAGTTTTTTCTTATATACAGCCGTTATATCAAGTCTTTCTATCTTTTGAGCGTACAGAACTCCGGTACCGTGTTTAACCGTAAAATCCGCCACTGGATACTCCGCTTCGCCTGATACAGATCCCGCTATTTTGAGAATCCCGCTATCACCGGAAAAAACTTCCATCCTGTCCAGCAGTTTTTCCGTCTCGATCCCCGCCGAGAACTTCAGATCAAAGTACGGAACTTTGAACAAACTGATCACATTCCCGCCCAAAGTAAGATCCATTCCTTCCGTCTTCAGAACTGTCTCGTCAATGAACACGTTCTGTCCTTCGAGCTTTAAAGACAGTCTTTCATCCGTTACTCTCTTATTAAGTTCAGGAGTCCTGACCAGAGCCGTAAGTTCTTCAAGCAATAGCGAATATTCGGTCTTTCTCACATCCGCCCGGGCTTCGATCAGACTTAGGCTGCAGCCGTATTCCGAGCCTCCGTCCTTATATTTCGCCGAAAGATTTTTTACGGCAACTCTGTTCACTACTATATCGGGCAGTTCCGATCTTACACTGTCAGGTTCAGCTTTTTCTTCTTCCGGTTTACCGCTCTTTAAAACCTCCAGCTGTTCTTTAAGTACATCAGCATCAATATCTGTAACTATCAGCGAATCAACAACGTACTTTCCTGAGAACATCGGTCTATATTGAACTCCAGTACCGAAATATCCTATCCTGACCATTCTCTCTTTATCCTGACCGAAAACTTCCAGCCCTTTCAGTTCTATCCTTCCTTTAAAAACATTCAGACTGATATCTTCAAGAACTATCTCAACAGGAGAATTTTCGTTCGCAATACCGACGATCTTATCCTTTCCCCACTGCGTATTGATCAGAAAAATGGGCAGCGCTACTATTCCCGTTATCAGTATCACCGCTCCCAACACAGAATAAGCAGAATATTTGAGGATCTTTTTTATAACCGACATCCTTATCCACACTAGTAATAGCTTCTAAATATACTCTGAAAAATACAGTTTCTCAATTCAAAAGATTTTAAAATTCCTTCGACACAAGGTAGATCGTATAGCTGAAATATACACCGAGCAGTACTGCCGCCTCCCACCTGTCAAGTTTGCCTTTTTCACCCGTGAACATCGCGGTAAAAAGAAAGACCGTTCCAAGCAAGAGCATGAACAGATCCGAGTTGAAAGCGTTCGAGTACTGTACCGGGCTTATGAGAGAGCTTACGCCGAGTATCAGGAATATATTGAAAATGTTCGATCCGATGATGTTCCCTACCGCGATATCGTTGTTCTTTTTCACTGCCGCAACGACCGAAGTCGCCAGTTCCGGAAGCGAAGTTCCCGAGGCGACAATCGTCAGACCGATTATTTTCTGGCTCACTCCGAGAGCTTCCGCCATTTCGATCGCGCTTGAAACGACAAGTTTTCCGCCGAGAACAAGCCCGGTCAGTCCAATGACAATGAAGCTCCATATCTTTAACAAAGTGAAATCCTTATGCGGAAGATCGTCCTTTGCGGGATCATTCCCCAGCTGCTTATATACATAAAAAAGGAAGAGCCCGAACATTATAAGAAGAACAAGACCGTCGATTCTGGTAAGAACGCTGTTCCCTATGAAAACAAATTCGGCAGTGAGGACGAAAAGTAATAGAGCGGCGATGAAAGAAAAAGGTATCTCCTTCCAGACCGTGCTCGACTGAACGGCAAGCGGAGCTATCAGGCCTGCTATACCGAGGATAATGAAAAGATTGAAATTGTTGGAACCGATGATGTTGCCGAAAACAATGTCGTGATGCTCCTGATACGCGGCGAAAATGTTCACCACAAGCTCGGGAGCGGAAGTTCCGAAAGCGACCACAGTCAGACCTATGGCAAGATCGGAGACCTTGTATTTTCTTGCAAGTTCAGAAGCTCCGTCAACAAGCCAGTCCGCCCCTTTGACGAGCACCGCGAAGCCAAGTATCAGAAGAAGTATTTGGATTGCCATAACAATGTTCCTTATTGATGAGGAAATATACACTAAACTGGTTTAGATTAACAGAAAATATTATTTGATATTCGGCAGCTTAAGGATTAAATTATTACAATATTACTTTGGATTGATTATGACATTTTCCACGCTTACAGACATTCTGATCCCATCATTTGAGAACACTTCTTTCATCCGCCTGATCCTTTCGTCTCCCCAAGACAAGACGGGTGATCTGAACAAGGTTACGGTAAGGCTGATCGAATTGAAGGATGAAAAGAAACTTTCTTTTCTTTACACTTATAAAACTAAAACAGTTACGAAGAATCACAGGATAGAAGAAGGCGCGAAACTTGCGGACAAACTTTTCGCGGAGACTTTTACTCTTTGTGTAATTTTCGGAACGGAGGCGGACCATTCTTTCAGGCGGACAAAGAAGAGTAAGATACTTTATAAGAAGTCTAAGCCGACTCATTCAGAAGAAGATTTTTCTGCCGTGCATAATATGAAGAAGAAACGAATGATAACTCTTGAGAACAATATCTGGCTTCAAAGGCTGGGTGTGGCCAAAAACGGGATGGTCACAGGCGGAATGAGCGGGAAGTTCAGACAGATCAACAGGTTCGTCGAAACGATTGACGGGCTGATCGACAGTTCTGATCTCAAAGGGAAACCGGAACTCTCAGTTTACGATATGGGTTCGGGCAAGGGATATCTGACTTTCGCCGTATATGATTTTTTCGTCAATCAGCTTAAGATAAAAGCGGATATTACCGGGATCGAGTACAGGCGGGATCTTGCGGATATCTGCAACGATATCGCCTGCGAATGTAAATTTACGGGGCTGAAGTTCCTTCAGGGAAGCATCTCGGACTTCGATATTCCCGCCTGCGACATTCTGATCGCCCTTCACGCCTGCGATACCGCGACCGATGACGCTCTTTTCAATGGCATCCGCTCCGGGGCTGAGGTAATAGTCGTATCTCCCTGCTGCCACAAGCAAATCAGGAAGCAGCTTCATATTGAGAACGAACTCAGAGAGATTACAAGACACGGAATTCTTGAGGAGCGGATGGCGGAAATGACGACAGACTCTTTGAGAGCGCTGATGCTCGAGGCACACGGATATTCCGTGAACGTTTTCGAATATATTTCAGATGAACATACTCATAAAAACATAATGATAACCGCCGTTAAGCAAAAGAAAACCGCCGACTCTTCTGTTTATCTTGAAAAGATCGGCGGTCTTAAAAAATTTTTCGGTATAAGGAAGTTTTATCTTGAGGAATTATTCAATAACTCTTAGATTATCAGTCTTAACTCTATACCCTCCAGAAACCATCACAACATTCTGATAAAGCGTTGAAGTGTCGGTTATCTTAGCCATAAACCACTCACCTGTCCTGGCTCTTTCCTGATTCTCGGGTCTGATATAAGCTTCACCCTGCTCGTAATCAAAAGCTATTACAACAGTGCCTAATCTTAGATCGGACTGAGTAGCCGGCCTTGTTTTCCAGAAATGAGTCGTCCATACTTCCCTGCCGTCCTTCACATCCATAAATTTCCCTTCGTTCTTCGTATTGGGAGATGATGACTGCACCATTTTTGCGAGATCGACCCTGATCCATCCTGACTCGAAAGCTCTTTCTGATATAAAATAGTCGTCAGCCTGGATATAATGCATATCTCCTGTTCCGCCGCCGTAAACTCCTCCGGCTGAACTTCCGCCATCGTTAACACCCATACCTGTGTTAGAGCTTATTCTGTTCATGTCATCCGACATGTCCGCCAGGTTCCTCAGCGCAACAGCAGGCCCGCATCCCCACATTACAAGTAATAGAGCTGCTGCCAGCATAATTCTTATTCTTTTCATTTCCCACCTCTGTTATTTTTGAGTGTAATTTACTAAAACCATTTATAAAGTCAAGCTACTTTAACGATAAAAATTTCTTTAAAAATTATAGTAGAATTCGACATTTCATTTGTATATATTAAGTAAAAAGATGAAAAAAAATTAAGGGAGCGCGTTATGTCCAAAGCTGTAAGCTACAAAGAACTGGGTCTTTCCAACACGAAAGAGATGTTCGCAAAAGCCATGAAAGAACAGTATGCCGTTCCGGCTTATAATTTCAATAACCTCGAACAGCTTCAGGCTATCATTTATGGCTGTATCGAATCAAGATCACCTGTGATCGTTCAGGTTTCCAAGGGTGCGAGGAGCTACGCCAACTCGACGCTTTTACGTTATATGGCAATGGGCGCGGCAGAAATGGCCAAAGAAATGGGTTCTGACATACCGATATGCCTTCACCTCGACCACGGCGATTCTTTCGAGCTGTGCAAATCCTGTATCGACAACGGGTTCTCTTCCGTAATGATAGACGGATCACATCTCCCTTACGATGAAAATGTTGCTCTGACGAAACAGGTCGTCGAGTATGCACACGCAAGGGACGTATCCGTTGAGGGCGAGCTCGGTGTGCTTGCAGGTATAGAGGACGAAGTACAGTCTGAACATTCGCACTACACACATCCTGAAGAGGTCGAGGATTTCGTTAAAAAGACAGGCGTGGACAGCCTCGCGATCTCGATCGGTACTTCGCACGGCGCTTACAAATTCAAGCTGAAACCGGGCGAGTCGGTACCTCCGCTAAGGTTCGATATACTTCAGGAGATCGAAAAAAGGATACCGGGATTCCCGATAGTACTGCACGGATCATCATCCGTGTTACCCAAATACGCCGATATGATCAACCAGTACGGCGGAAAAATGGACAATGCGGTCGGAGTACCCGAAGAACAGCTTAGAAAAGCGGCGACTTCAGCGGTCTGCAAGATCAATATCGACACTGACGGAAGAATGGTCGTGACGGCTATCGTAAGAAAAGTATTCGTAGAGAACCCGTCAGAGTTCGACCCCAGAAAATATCTGGGCCCGGCAAGAGACGAGCTCAAGAAAATGATCATGGATAAGAACCGTAACGTGCTGGGTTCGGCGGACAGATACTAGAAATTCTGAAGGCGGGTCATACCCGCCTTTTTCATTTGATAACCGAAAATATTTTCTCAGGTTTGATCTTATAGCTGTCGCAGATCAGTCTGATGAAAGCGTTAAGATCGAATTTCTCCCCGTAACTCACCTCTATTCTGTTCTCCGGAATATTTATCAGCACCTTCGTGAACTGCCTTTTCTTAAGACCGTCTTTTGAAACCTGCGCCTCGTAGATCCCCTCGTTTATTTTAATGACCGTCGTTCTGATGTGCGATCCTGTCATGAAAGAAGTGTCGATCTTTTTTGAGTTGTCAGATATTGATATGACGATCTTTCCCTGCTGCTTCTCAGTATCGGCCGCTTCCGCAAAATCCTGAACGAAATCGTTGAACCTGTTTTTGAATTCATCTAACGCGGACTGTTCAAAAATATTATCCGACTCTTCGAATGAGCATAGGAATACTGCTTCGTCGTAGCCCAGAAGGTTCGAATTCTGAAATTTATCCCTATTTTTAAATTTTACGAACCTTTTTACAGACCTTTCACTGCCCGGTACCGATCTGATCACAGCGGATGTGAACACGGCACCGAGATATTTTTCAGACAGTCCCGCGCATTTTTCACTAAGAATTACCGGAACGGTGATCTCAACTCCTCTCAGGTATTCCGCCTTTATCTCTTTTAACCTTTCGACGGTCAGCCCTCTTCCCCTTATGTGTTCGGCCGCAGACCTGACCTCTGCGGCATCTCCGCATGCTCCGCAGGCATTACACGAGGCATCAGTAGCCTTGATCTTCCGGCACGTCCGTGTGTCGGTAAACTGCCTGAGCCTTTCTCCTGCCATTTTCAGAAATTCTTCGCTGATATTGGAATTTAAATGCCTGTAGTCAAGGTTGCTGTTAAGAAAGCTGTCCGGGTCGGGATTTATTTTTCTCAGACCCTCTCTGAACCTGTCATAGAACTGTTTCCCTACAGAATTATAATATATGAAACCTGTTTCCTCAAGAGTACTGCGGACAGCTTCGGAGAAGGTGTCAGAACCGTTGCGGAGAAGTACCTGAGACACCCAGTATTCATAAACAGATCCCGCTGTCCTGAACTCGAATCCTTCAGAAGTAACTATACCGGAAATTCTGTCAACGACCGCCTGCATGATCCCGGCCGAATATGCTTTCTCCTTCTCCTGAGGCGTTCCCGGGAACCTGACAAGCTGGGTCAGGGAAAACACTATCCTGGGTGGTCTGGGCCTGTTCACCGCGTTCGTTTTTATAAAAGCAGCGAGTTCTGAAAGCTCGTTATAGTCGCTCTCATCTTCCAGCCCTGTAGCTATAAGAAATATCTTCAGCGTCCTGATCGGCGAGCTGAGCAATGATATAAGGCTTTGCTGAAGCTCCGTTTCACTCAGGTCTTTCGAAAGGTAGCTCCTCATTCTTCCCGAAATTCCCTCAAGGCCGCAGGTTATGCTCGTTTTACCGGAGAACTGCAGTATTTTCAAAAATTCGCTCTTCAGTGACAGTATATCAAATCTCTGGCTCTTGAGGGAGACTATTCTGAAGTGCTTATGAAGTTCTCCGATGATCTCCTCGATACGGGAGTGCGCGTTAAAATTGAAGCTGAAAAGACTGATCTCTTCCGAACCGTTATTTTTCTTTATCTCAAGCGCTGAATTTATGATCTCTTCTACCGGGACTTCCGAATAAGGTTTTGTGCGGAAACTTTCATTGCAGAACGAACAGAACCACGGGCATCCTCTGCTGATCACAAGGTTTGAGGACTGAGGATCATCTTTAAACAACAGCGGTACTTTCGAAGGCTGTATGTCCGCGAAGTAGCCTGCTGATATTCTCTTCACTATTCCGCTCTCTCCTCTGCCGGGAACAGCGGCTGCAAATTCTCCGTACAATCTTTCGATAATTTCAGTTTTCTTCAGTCCGATTGCTTTATACTCGTTTATTCTCTGAAAGAACCTGACGATATCTTCGGGATCGTCGTTCGTGTAAATGATATCCACAGGCGAATTATCGGTCATAAGGAAATGACAGTTGGCGCTGTTCGACCCGCCCAGAACGATCAGCGGCTGATCCTCATCAGGAAGTCTTTTCCGGCGGTCAGTCTCGATACCGCTTTCAGACAGAAGCATTCCGATGTTTAAGAGCTCCTGCACCAGCGAATTCGAGATCGCCAGCACATCGAAATCTGCGGGACCGGCTTTAGTATTTACAGGCAGCAGCAGCGGAATGCTGTTCTTCCTGAACGTTTCAATATCCTTATAAGACGGAAGATACGCAAGATCCGCGAACGTGCCTTCAACGGAAGAGATCAGTTTATAAAGAAGAGGATGAGTGAACGACTGAGAAGTGTCGCGATATGTCGAAAGCCTGCATATTAATACTTTTATGCCCGCAGTATCGAAATTCTCAGCGGGATGATTATTGAACTCATTTCCGCTGTAATTCATACCGTTCTGCGTAAGCTTTCCCGATAAATTCCCTATGATCTCTCTGTAGTTCTTCATGAGCTGAAAAATATGCATATTCTTCACAAATTGCGAATGAAATTGTAAAAATAATTCTTTTTTTGCATCGTATTATCGGCTATATTTTAATTAGATCGAAATTGAGGTATATATGCACTATTTAAGCGAAGAACATATACTTATATTTCTTACTCAGCTTTTTATACTTCTGTCTTTATCCAAGCTGATAGGTAATATTGTCCAGAAGTATGGCGTTCCGGCGCTTGCCGGAGAGATAATGACCGGTATACTGCTCGGCCCTACCGTTTTCGGCAGGTTCGGGCCCGGGCTCTATTCGAAGATTTTCCCGAGCGATCTCATTCAGCAGAACATGCTTGAGACCATAACCTGGGTCGGCCTGCTTTACCTGCTTCTGTCTACCGGATTCGAAGTGAACCTTTCGAGCGCTTTGAAACAGGGAAAAGCGGCTTTTTCTATCGGTATCATCGGAGTTGTGATCCCTTTCATACTCGCATTTTCAGTGTTTTACATGCTGCCTGACACACTGATATACAGGGGAGCTCTCGCCGACCATCTTTCATTTTCGCTCTTTATTTCGATAGCCGCTTCGATCAGCGCTCTGGCAGTGATCGCCAGAGTCCTTCACGACCTCAGAATAATCAAGTCCGACCTCGGGCTTCTGACGCTTTCGGGTTTTGTGGTGAACGACCTTTTCGGATGGCTTCTTTTTGCCATCGTCATAGGTTTCGTATCTAACGGCAGCAGTATGGACATCGCGGGAGCTTTTAAGACTTTTTCGGCCGCCGCACTTTTCGGACTGTTCACTCTTACGCTCGGAAGCAGGATTTTCGGCTATTCCATAAGAAAACTTAAACAGCTTGACCTGCCTCAACCCGCGTCCACGCTTACCTTCATTTCCGTTCTTGCGATACTTTGCGGTGCCGTCACTCAGTGGATAGGAGTTCACGCCATAATCGGTTTCTTTCTCGCCGGTATTATGGCCGGTAATACGAACGAAGTCTCCGAAAGGTCGAGAGAAACAATATCCCAGATGGTGCATTCGGTTTTCGTTCCGGTTTTCTTCGCGGCTATAGGCCTCAAGGTCGATTTCCTCAAAAATACTGATATTTTCATGGTCATTGTTTTCACTTCAGTCGCTGTGGGAGGAAAATTCATTGGTGCATGGGCGGGAGCTAAGACGGCCGGATTGTCTAAAGAGGATTCTTTCTCCATGGGGATCGCTTTTATACCAGGCGGGGCTATGGAAATAGTACTCGGGCTACTGGCGCTTGAACTTTCGATAATCTCCGAGATAACTTTCGTCGCGGTCGTTTTCGCGGCACTTTTCTCATCCGTACTTGTCGGACCTCTGCTGTCCTGGACGATCAGAAAAAGGTCCGGTTTCGACGCCGGAGATTTCCTCTCACATAAAGGGATCATTCCTGAGCTCAAAGGTTCCACCAAATGGGAAGTTATCGCTGAGCTGTGCGGAAAAATATCGCCCGATCTCAAAAATATTTCCTGCAAAGATATAAGAACCGCTGTCAGGGAAAGAGAGGAAATTATGGGCACCGGGATGACAAAAGGCCTGGCTGTCCCTCACGGCAGACTCGACGGACTTGAAAAGCCTGTTATAGCGTTCGGCAGATCAAGTTCAGGCATAGACTGGGATTCTTCAGACGGATCACCGGCAAAATTCATCTTTCTGATACTGACGCCTTTAAACGACCAGTCAAAACAGGTACAGATACTCGCCGGTATCGCAAAAACAATATCATCTGAAGAATACCGGAATTCACTTTTCGATCTCAATGACGAAAAAAGGATATTCAGTTCGCTCAGGAACCGTCTGAGGGAAAATTCGGTCAGTTAAGTACGATACTTCGCCGTTTTAACTTGATTTTAATAATACGATTCAATATCTTTTAGTATTGACGGAATACAAAAACATTAAATAAAAGAGGTCCGTAATGGGAATATTCGACAAACTGAGAGCCGAATTCATAGACATAATCGAATGGCTCGACCAGACCAACGATACGATGGCGTACCGCTTTGAGAGATATCAGAACGAGATCAAGAACGGGGCGCAGCTTACAGTAAGGGAAGGTCAGATGGCGGTATTCATCAACGAGGGAAAGATCGCTGACGTATTCATGCCCGGAATGTATAAGCTGACTACCGAGAACCTGCCGATCCTGGCTACTCTTAAAGGATGGAAATACGGTTTCAACAGCCCGTTCAAGGCGGAAGTGTATTTTCTGAGCACAAGGAACATTACCGATCAGAAATGGGGTACCAAGAACCCGCTTACATTATCAGACGACAGGTTCGGCATGATCGAGATCCGCGCCTTCGGAACTTACGTGATGAAGGTCAAGGACGGACCCGCTTTTATCAGGGAGATCGTCGGTACCGACGGTAATTTCACTTCCGAAGAGATCAACGGACAGCTGAGAAGCCTTATTGTGACCAGATTCACCGACGCGATAGGCGAAGCTGAAATTCCCGTCGAGAAATACGCCCGCGACCTGAACGAGATATCCGGAACGGTACAAGGGATCATCGCGCCCGAGTTCGAGAAATACGGGATCGAGGTCACAAAATTCCTTATCGAGAATATTTCGATGCCGGAAGAGATCAAGAAAGAGATATTCGAACTTTCAAGGCTGGATAAGATAGACCTCAATAAGCTGGCGAAACTCAAGACAGCCAAGGCGATCGAAGTTGCGGCGGCTAACGAGAGCGGCACTGCCGGCGCCGGTATGGGCATGGGTATGGGTTTCGCCATGGCGAACCAGATGGGTTCCGCTATGTCCGGCGGTCAGAACACGCAGGTTCCTCCGGCAGCTCCTCCGCCGATACCTCCGGCATTAACTTTCTACATTGTTCTCAACGGTGCTCAGAACGGGCCTCACGACATGACGGCTCTTAAAGGACTTGCCGTGAATAAAAGTTTAACGCCGGAAACGCTTGTATGGCGCGAAGGCATGAGCAACTGGACGGCCGCTAAAGATGTCGCTGAACTGTCAGGTCTGTTCGGCAGCGTTCCTCCTCCTGTACCGGGGGCGTGATGGAAGAGTATGACAATCCCAACGCGGACAGCGGGACCTTTGCCTGCGTCGCCTGCGGCGCGGAACTGAAGTTCAAACCCGGAACGAAAGTCCTAAAGTGCGAATACTGCGGCAACGAGAATGAAATACCTCAGATCGAAACGGAGATCGAAGAGCTTGACTTCGAATCGTATATCGGCAGGGACGAGACCTCCGTTCAGATATCTGTCCACGTGGTCAAGTGCGAAAGCTGCGGTGCTTCCTCTACCCTTGATCCGAAGCTGAAATCCGCATCATGTCCCTATTGCGCGACACCGCTGATAATAACTTCGGCGCACGACGAGTTCATGATACAGCCGAGATCTCTACTACCGTTCAAAATTGAAATTAAAGAAGCGTATTCCGAATTCATAAAATGGGTTAAGAAGCTCTGGTTCGCACCGGGTGATCTTAAAAAGTCTTCACTCGGTACCGAGATGTTCAAGGGTATCTATGTTCCCTACTGGACTTTCGATTCGGATACGTCGACTTCATACACAGGTCAGAGAGGCGTTCACTATTATGTAACGGAAACCTATACGACTACGGTGAACGGAAAATCGGTAACCAAGACCAGGCAGGTCAGGAAAACGAGATGGTCTTTCACTTCCGGGCATGTAAAAAGGCTTTTCGACGACGTACTGACTGTCGCCTCGAAGTCGCTGCCGGAAAAATACATCTACGAACTTGAACCCTGGGACCTTGAAAATCTCGTCCCTTTCGACGAAAAATATCTCAGCGGTTTCATAACCGAAAAATATCAGATCGAACTCAAACCGGGTTTCGAGATCGCAAAAGGGATCATGAACGGTGTGATCAGGCAGGACATCCGCAAAGATATAGGCGGAGACGAACAGAGAATATTTACCGTGAACACTTCACACAGAGACATTACTTTCAAACATATACTGCTGCCTGTTTACATCAGTGCGTTCAGGTATAAAAATAAAATTTACAGATTCCTTGTGAACGCAAGAACGGGTGAAGTTCAGGGAGAAAGGCCTTACAGCTGGATAAAGATAACATTCGCGGCACTGTCGGCACTGCTGGTAATTTCGGCTTTCATATACTTTACAAATAAGCAAGGATAAATATTGACTTTGCTTCACGCTTATCTTAAATTTTATAAGATTAATTGATTATTTTGAAATTCACAAAAAATAAAAGGAGCCAACCATGTCAGTTAACGAAACCGAAATGATCAGACCGGTGATCGAAAGATGCGAAGATAAAATGAACAAGGCGATTGAGCATCTGACTCACGAATTCGAAAGAGTAAAGGCAGGTAAAGCAAATTCTCACACTCTGGACCCGGTTAAAGTCGAATCTTACGGAGCTCTTGTACCTCTGAACCAGGTGGCAAATCTCGCTATTCCGGAACCCAGGCTTATTGTGATCACACCTTGGGATAAATCTCAGATCAAAAATATCGAAAAAGGGATAATCAACGCGAATCTCGGTTTTAACCCTATCAGCGACGGGAACGTCATAAGAGTACAGATCCCGGCTTTGACTGAAGAGACAAGAAAAGATCTGGTTAAAAACGTCAAAAAGGAAGGCGAAAATACAAAAGTTACTGTCAGGAACGCAAGAAAGGACGCCAATTCCGAACTGGATAAAATGGTCAAGGACGGACTGAGTGAGAACAGAAGAGATGTAGAGAAAGAAAATGTTCAGAAACTTACAGACAAATATATAAATGAAGTTGACGGCCTTGTAACCGCAAAAGAAAAAGAGATAATGACAATTTAACTGCAGCAGAGGCTGATGAACAATATAAAAGATTCAGTGATAAATAAGATCCGGGAAGCTTATCCGGCATTAAAAACTATTGCGGAAGCGTCATGTTTTGAAGTGCCTAAAAATCCGGAGCACGGGGATACGGCTCTTCCCTGCTTCAGGTTCGCGTCGGTTATGAAAAAAGCACCGTCGTCAATAGCCGACGAACTAAAAAAACTGTTCAACGGCGACCCGAATTTCGAGAGCGTGGAGAACATTAGCGGTTATCTGAACTTTAAATATTCAAGAAAAACCTTCGCGGACTTCGTTATTTCATCACTGAACTCCGGAGCAGTCTATAATAACCTTAAAGAAAAAGGTTCCGGAAAAACTATGGTGATCGACTATTCTTCACTGAACATAGCTAAAGAACCGCATATCGGTCACCTGAGATCCACAATCATAGGAAATTCGCTGTACAGGATCTACGATTTCCTCGGATGGAATGTGGTAAGGATAAACCATCTCGGAGACTGGGGAACCCAGTTCGGTAAACTTATCTACGCTTACAAAACATGGGGAAATGAGAAAAATCTTTCATCAAATCCCGTAAGATATCTTCAGGAATTATACGTAAGGTTTCACAGCGAGGAGGAAAAAGACCCGGAACTGTCGGACAAAGCCAGAGAGTGGTTCTTTAAGCTCGAGAACGGTAACACGGAAGCCCGGTCGCTATGGCAGAGGTTTAAGGATTATACTATAGAAGGTGTCAAAGCTACATACGACAGGATCGGAGTGTCTTTTGATTTTTACAGAGGCGAAGGATATTATGAAGATAAAGCCAGGGATATTATAAAGGAAGTCGAGGCAAGCCCGGTATCAAGGATCAGCGACGGCGCTCTGATAATCGATCTTGAGGACTACGGAATGCCTCCGTGTCTGGTGAGAAAAAGCGACGGAGCATCGATCTATTCTACCAGAGATCTCGCGGCAGCTATAGACAGGCATAATGAATTCAATTTCGATAAGATGCTGTATGTTACAGAACTTAAGCAGCAGCTTCACTTCCATCAGGTATTCAAAGCACTGGAACTCCTCGGTTACGGATGGATATCGAAAGCGGAACATATCGGTTTCGGATCTATTCTGGGAATCTCAACCAGAAAAGGCTCCGTCATTTATCTCGAGGATATTTTCGACGAAGCTAAGAGCAGAGTTCTCGACATTATGAAGGACAGGGATATTGCAGATAATGAAAAAGAAGAGATCGCCGACAAGATAGGGATCGGCGCTGTGATCTTCCAGGACCTCAGCCGCTCGAGGGTGAAGAATATTGAGTTCGACTGGGAGAGAGTTCTTTCGTTCGAAGGGGAGACAGGGCCGTACCTCCAGTATTCCTATGTAAGAATCGTAAATATCATCCACAAGGCCGGCGTTCCCGTCAATCAGGAAACGGACTACAGTCTTCTCTCTGACGACATGACTTACGAACTTATCAAAACTATGTCATATTTTGAGAACAGGATAACGGCGGCTTACAATGAACACGAACCGTCGGTCATAGCAGGTTATCTTCTGGACCTTGCGAAGAACTTCAACAGGTTTTACAGGGTCAACCGGATAATAGGGGAAGAGCCGTATGCCGCAGAAGCCAGGATCAGACTTCTGATCGCTCTCGAAGGCATTTTCAGAAGATGTCTTCAGATACTCAACATACCAGTAATCGATAAAATGTAGGATCAGTATCTTGGAAACCGAAGAAATAAAGAACATCGATAATAAATACAGAGTTATCCGGAAGCTTGGCAAAGGCGGATCGAGCACTGTATATCTGGTCGAGGATTACAACGGCAACAAACTCGCTCTCAAACTTCTTAACAGGCACTCGACTCAGAAGAAGATACAGAGACTGAAGAACGAATTCAGGCTCATGTGCGCGTTAAACCATAAAAATATAGCTAAAGTGTTCGATTTCGGATATGATCCGGATCTCGGAAATTATTATTTCACTCTGGAATATATACCGGACGGTAATTTCATTACTTTCAACCAGATCTTTAACTCAAAGGAGATGAAGCTCGAATCTTTTTATCAGCTTCTGAGCGGTCTCAGTTACCTGCACTCCAATAATTTCATTCATTACGATATTTCTCCAAATAACGTTCTGATAAAAAAAGAGTTCGACGGTTTTACCGTCAAGATCACGGACTTCGGTCTGACGACCCAGTTCGATACGCCGAACTACAACTATGCCGGCACTTTGAACTACATGTCCCCGGAAATGATCAGGGGACTTACTACTATAGATTCGAGAAGCGATCTTTTTTCCGCAGGGCTTATACTGGCTAACCTTCTTAATTCCGAATTCGTTTACACACCGTCCTCAACTATCCACGAGTTCTTCGATAAAAGAATTAAGTTCGACGAGACCATCATTCTCGAAAAAATAAATAAGATAGATGATCCGGATTTCAAGAAATTCCTGCGAAAACTTCTGGAAGTTGAACCCGTAGGCAGATACGCTTCTGCTAACGACACGATACAGGCAATGAATCAGATCTTCAGGAAAGAATACGATATTATAGCTTCATACAGTACTAAATCAACTTTTTCCGACACCACGATCTTCAGAGAGAATGAGTACAGGACAATACTGTCGATATTCAATTCCTCGAAAGAAAAAACAGGTAAAAGAAATTTCATTGTCATCAGCGGTGAATCGGGCTCGGGCAAAAAGAAACTCGTCGACGAGTTCAAGATCCAGTGCCAGCTGACGAACCATGAGATTTACAAAATAAATTTTCTCGAAAAACCTGAAAGTAATAATCTGGAACCACTTAAAAATCTGATCATGTCAATAGGTAAAATTATCAGGAACGGGAATCCCGATACCAAGATACTGGACAGATTATTTTACGGAGCGGAAAATATAAAAGACAATGACATACAGGATATTTTTCCCGTAGTTGAAAAATTCGTTAAGGACGTTTCTCCCGGTAATATGCTCATCGTGGCTCTCAACAATATAGAATACGCGGATAAATTCTCTCTGGATTTCATAAATCTGTTGCTCAATAAATTTTACAGGAATCTTAACATATTCATAGTAATTTCCGTAAATCCGAGAAAAATAAAGGATAACAGAAAAGTCCTTCACAGCATTCTCAACGCGCCGAACGATATGAGGTCCGTAATAACCATACCGAACCTGAACCTCGAGCAGATCAGAAAAATAGTCAACACGTACTTTTTCAACCTTAAAGACGCTCCCGAATTCTTTTACACAAAACTCCAGAACGTTACAGGCAACAGTATCAGAAGGCTGATAGATATTCTTAAAATGCTGTACTCGAACAATATAATTATCAGGACTTACAGCGGTTATTCTTATAAAACATCTACAAAATTCGAGGATATGCTCAATGATTTTATAAAAAATGAGATAATTTTCGCGCCCAGATTACTTTCTCCGGAAGAATTCTCGGTACTTAAAGCGCTGTGCGTATCTCTTGTGCCGCTCTCGATCGAACAGATCACCGGAATTACGGATATTCCCGGATCTCAGGTTAGAGAGATCATTGATAAGCTCTATGAGGATTATTTCATAAGAACACAGGGTGAGAATGCTAATTTATATTCGATCACAGAAGATATTCTCAAAAGAATGGTGATCACTTCTTCAGGCGAAAATGAGATCAAGCATTATCACAGAAGGATATCATCGCTTGTATTTACCGATCTTAACATGCAGGATACTACACGCAGGCTTTACAGGTTCGTACATATACTGGCCGGTCACAAGAACATTGATATTGATATGATGAATAAAATAGAAGTGGTGAAGAAAGGCCTTCTTAAGAACAGAGACATAACGAACCTGATAGAACTTTATCAGACACTTATATACAAGGTCGCTATCAACGACAGGCTCAAACTCAAACTTCTGTATGAAGTGATATTTCTCATTTTTAAAAATCTCGTTCCCGAAAGCAATCAGCATTTTATTGAAGAGTACAGAAGTATTCTGTCAAGATACGATCATCCCGAAGAATTTTCATTTGAAACAGACGCGGTGAATCTTATTGATCTGAATTTCGCGGAAAACTTTGATGAGGGTATCCTGATAATTGGCAGGCTTAGACCGTTCCTTGATGACAAGAGCATGAGAAGGACCGTCGTGGAACTTATGGTCTATGTCATGCATCAGTCCTTTAATCACAGGAACGAATATCTTTACCTTGATGAACTTATCGAATATACTTCCGGCTCACTTTTCTGCAGAACAGTGAATCAGTATCTGATGATGTACGACCTTTATAACAGGAAAAATGAAGATTTTAAAAATGAACCGAAGAAATTCGAGCAGCTCCTGTTCGAAGCTTTCAAGAACCTTAGAAATTCGGACGACAAAGTGTATGCGGCAAGAGCGTATCTTATAATGGGGTTCTATTATGAAAAGCTCGAATATTCCGATGAAGTGGAGAGGTTCTTCAATACCGCGATAGAATTTTTTCACGAGAACAGATTCCCTGTCTTCATTTTTTTTACAAGAAACGCTTATTCAACATATCTTGAAAAACATAATATGTTCAGAAAAGCCGTTGACGAAGCTAATAAAGCTTTTGTTTTCGATGTCAACTACAGCTTCCTGTTCAGCATCATCGATCTTATCGAACACAGATCCCAGTTAAGAATAAAACTTGAAGACCCGATACAGGAGATCATAAATGATCTGGTAATGCTCATTAATATAAAAACAGGTGTTAAAAGCAGTATCGGCAAGGTGTATCAGAACATAATCAATCTGTATTTTGAAGCCGGAAAGTTCAACGACATGATGGAATATCTTACTTCGTACATTATCTCCATGAACAACCGCAGGCGCGGCGAAGATACTGAAAGCCTTTCTTTCTATATCAGATCTTTCCTGAAGAACTATACTATAAACGAGATATTCGATTACACCAAGCAGTATTTTGCCGAAATGAACATCTCCGAAGACAGATTCCTTGATCTTGTATACTCTGTCAGAGAGGAAATGCAGAACGAGAAAGAAACAACTCCCGACACTCTTTCCAATGACATTCTTATTAACGTGATAGACCGTCTCACTGACGACAAATCCGTTGACATTGACGGAATATATAAACTGATGGAGAATTACGACAAGAACGCGCCGCTGTTCAACAGAGCGAACCTTTTCATGGCCCTGCACTTTAATAATGATTATTCGAACACGCTTAATCAGCTTTATCAGGACATTGTGCTGCTCTACGGCAAAGGTTATTCGAACATGGCTCAGAAATATTCGACCGCTCTTGCGAAATACGTGTTCTATAAAAAACAGGACAACAACGGATTTTTATCGTTCACCAAACTGTCGATGAAGATCAACGGCGAGATATTCCTTAATTCTCCTGACAACATCAAGAACGCCATTATGAAAAATCCCGACATTAAACTGCTTAAAGATATAATCAGCAATCTCAAAATGAGATTTCAGAAATAATGCCCAGAAAAATTGACACGATAGTGATCCACTGCAGCGCAACGGAATTCGGCGGCAGAACGCTTTTCAAAAGATGGCACAGGAAGCTGGGATGGGACGACGTCGGCTACCATTTTATTATCACGAACGCTTACCCGAAGAAGAAATACTGGAAAGAGAAGACTCCCGACTTTAAGGCCGACGGAAGAATAGAGAACGGCCGCCCGGTAGAACTTACCGGAGCTCATGTCAGGCTTCACAACGAGAATACCATCGGCATCTGTCTGGTCGGAGACAGGACTTTCACCGGCAGGCAGTTCGATTCACTGAACAAACTTGTAAAGAGACTTTCCGCTGAATATGGCATAAATATCATCAAAGGCCATTACGAGTATGATACTGCTCAGGAACAGGGCAAGACATGCCCCAATATCAATATGGATCATCTCAGATCTCTTTTAATTTAAAATAATACCGCCGGGTCTGCTTTCAGGATCCGTTCCTGGTCTTTTTTAAAAATTCGCCGTAATGCTTTTCGGCACATTCCGGACATACCGAGTGGCTCATTGTCGCTTCAGATCTATTATGAATATACGATTCTACTTCGTCCCAGTGCCCTTCCTCATCCCTGATCTTCTTGCAGAACGAGCATATCGGCAGAAGTCCGTCGAGAACTTTGATCTCTTCACGGGCGGCGTTGAGTTCACGGTTCTTAAGAATCGTAACTGTCAGCAAAGTTAAAAAAAGCATTATCACGGCAAATCTGATGCTGCCATATATAAAATATGACATAATGAGTTTATCTCTGTACTCATCTTTCATGATCCCGGTTAAATATGCGACCGGTTCATTGTCGAAATTCAGGATGCGGATGATCGTTACTGTAAAATTTTTATCGTCGACTTCTGTGATCAAAGTCCCCGAACTGAAAGAGTCAAAAAGTTCCTGAGCTTTTGGGTTTTCATAAAATTTCCTGAATATTTTAGGATATTCTATTCCGTTAATGATCTTTCTTATTATCTTATCATGCCCTTCTCTTTCTACATAGAAATTATTATTGGCATTACAGGTCAGATAACTCTCATTCCCTGCAGCGGATGATTTTCTGTCAACGATCTCTCTTGAGATCATGAAACTGCAGGCGATATCCTTATTTTCTTCAATTATCGATATGATCCCTAGATAGGATACGCTAAGTTCCACTGATCCTATATGTGTACCTTCGTATTCAAGCGGGAATACATACCTGAATGCGCTTAACACCGTCCCTTCTTCAAAACCCTGAGAATATTCTTTGTATTTATTTGTATGGCTGACAGTACTTCTTACTTCGCTAAGATCATCTCCATATCTGTCAGGCGAATGGAATCTGAGAAAACTTGTATTGTCGGATAAGTGGAAATGTACCTGTCTGTATTTATGTCTTTCCATCTCTTCATATGAAGTCCTCAGGGTGCTGTATAATTTCTTACGGATATCCGCTTTTTCGAGACTGTCGGCTTTATTCGCTTTTGCGATCAGCGAAAGTATCTCGGGTTTATTTATTTCCAGATTAAAGATCAGACCTGCAGGAACGCTGTAGGCCTGTACAATTTTTTCGTAAGCTGTCTCAAGATCAGTTGTCTTACTGTTCAGGTAAGTATGCAATTCATTATTGTAGGCTGTCCGGATCAAATACAGGAACAGAACTGACGTTGTCAGATAAATGAAAATAATTATGAACTTTGTCCGCATAAATTTCTCCCCTTTGTAATTTATGAAACAAAGGACAGAAAAAGTATGTTATTTATCAATTAATGGATCAGATACCTTTTTCCCGGTATTTATACACCCTTATGCACTGATTGTCCTGATCAACGTAAAAAAGCTTTCCACCTCGCATGAACAATTCGGAATATACGAACGAGAAATCTTTACTTTTAATGAACGGAAGTCTGATTGTATTGAGATATACACCGTTTTCGAATATATCAACCGATAACCCTTCCTGATCTTTTTTATTGTTTGTGGGTGATACTACCCACAGCCTGCCGTTCGCATCCACGTACATGTTGTTTATCGCTTTATACTTCAGTGTTCTGTTCTTAGCCGGCGTCTTGAATTTTCTGTAGAATGAACCTCCCAGATTGTCAGGGTTGAACATATAGACTGCGGCCATGGAATCCGGTTCGATCTCTGACCTGTATTTCTTTCTTATCTCAGTGACCTTGTTGAAATCTTTATCGTATCCGAATATCTTATAACTGTCTTCCGACACATCACCCACGTAAAGCATATCCTTTCCTGCCGCGTACCTGACATACATATCGCTGACCCTGAACACTCTCATGCTTGTTCTGGTATCTTTAGAGTAGATTGTCCGCTCAATATTCTCGAAATTTGAATCTATAAGCGCTATGGAAGTGGTAAGGATCACCTCCGTATCATCGGCTTTTCTCGATTCTGTGTTCATCAGCATCCGGCCGTTGAAAGGCAGCTGTCCTGAAAATCCCGAACTGATCTTCGGAGGTATCTTTTTAATAAATTTCCCTTCAGTATCATAAATATTAGTTTCCGTAGTATTCCAGCATGTAGCAAGTATATTACCTCCGAAGTAGGTCAGCGACGCGGGTCCCCCTCTGAATTCGCCGGGCCCTACCCCTTTTCCTCCGAAAGAGGAAATAAATTTGTAATCCGGCGAGAACTTCAGCACTCTGGCTATCATACTTCCGGCAACATATATATTGCCGTCCCTGTCCTCAATGACCGCTGTAGGCTGCCTGAAGTTCCTCAGTTCATTATTCTGTCCGTCAGAGAAAGAAATTACTCCATCCTCGGTAAACTCGTAACCGAATTCCGGAGCAGACGGAACAGCGCTGTTATTGCAGACAGTAACTCCGTTGACCTCAGTAACGACCTGATCTGTCTTTTTTCCGCAGCTTACAAGCATTATAAGTCCCGTCAATACCACCGTAAACATCCTGATCTTCATTGAGCTCTCCCTTTTTTTAAAACTGTTAAAATGTAACAACATGCGGCGTCTGATCAAAGATTTATTCGACAAAACAGCATATTTACGGCATAAACGGTCATTCCTTATAGAGTTCTTTTATTTTATCGAATTCAGGAAGGTAAAGATTCATTGACTTCAGATCATCGAAATCGTCAAGTATGGTGTCTTCAAAATAGAAACAGCCGTTATATATTTTAGTTCCCTTGTATTTTCTGTAGATTTTTTCCGCTTCGTCGAACTTTCCACCCAGCGCCAGGAAATGAGCTATGTTTGTGTAAGGCCATACTTTTGTCGTATCCATTTTTGCGATCTCGTACATTATCTCAACTGCTTTAACATAATCCTTTTTAAGAACTTCCTGAATTGACAGCTCGTTGAGTTCATTCATTTTCTTTTCCGTTTCAGACATCGGAATTTCGTCAGGAACATCTGCTGCTGTTATATACAAAGTATCTCCCGCGTTACAGCCTAAAACTCTTGCTGCGTTCCTGAAGTTCCTCGCGATAACGCAATTGCCGTCTGCGAAGAAAAATGATATCCAATAGTTATAAGGAACATCGCTGAACGTGCCTGCATACTTTATACGCCATGTTTTACTTCCCGATCCGACAATGAAATACTGTCCCTTCTCAATACCAAGTTTACTGAAGTCCTCTCTCCGCAGATCAACTACTACATTTCCGTAACTGTCATCAATATACAATACAGGTACGAATGCCTTACCCTCCCTGAAAACCGCATTTGACGGTCCCTTGGACATTTCGATCAGTAATTCCCTGTCTTTTTCGATATTGTCGGTCTCAGCATATTTGATCAGCGCTTCGAACGCCTCAATTTCCTCTTTTTCATTAGTATTGCAGTGACCGTCACGGCCTACTTTCCAGAGTACAGGCTCATATTTACCGTTCTTATATTTCGAGATATAATCCTGAGGATTTTTCAGCTCACTCTGATTTGTAAGGAATAGAACGGGAATCTGCGGTGCGTTCGTCAGTACGTTAGTGCTGCCGTCATCCTCCATCAGCGTCATTGAAGCGCCGATAGCTAATGCACCTTTATATTTCCCTTCCGTTTTTTCAGAAAGCAGCGCAACGATCGTTCCGCCCATCGAAGCACCTTTGATATATACATTGTTTTGAACTCCGTATTTATTTTCAATATAATTTTTCAGAAGCTCGATATCTTCTACTGCGTCTTTCAGTATCTTTCCGTTCCTTCTGTAGCTCGTTGATCCGATTATCCAGCCTTCTCTAAGCAGTTTCTGCGAGAATCCGCTGTCGTCTGAAAATCCTGAAGAAAGCACTTCATTGCTTCCAGACCTCATTCCGTGAGCAAGCAGAAGTAGATTTCCGGAAAATTTTTCAGGCACAGCGACCGTAATGTTCGATCCTTCGAGCGTATCCGTGATCACGCTGTAGCCGTCCTTGACTACCGTTTCCGAAAATAGAACAGAAACTAAAAATACAAGAATTAACAATACTGATCTTTTCATTTTACTTCTCCCAAACTTTTATAATATTATCCATTCTTCTTTACAAACAATGAATGAGTAGGTTTTTTCTCATATACGTCAAAAGTGAATTGCCATTCGCCTTTCACTTTTGTAAACTCAAGCAAATTGCCAACCATTACATTCATCATGAATTTTGTATCAGACATAGGTATGAGTAAAGATTCATTTCCCTTTTCACGCCAATAGTAGAACTTATCGTCTTTAACATAGAGTTTCCGTTCAAGTTTATCGGCTTCACACCAGTAAACAGCACTGTAACCTTCAAGTCGTTTCTTAGATATCTTGTAAGGCTTATATTCTTCGGCAGTACTGTCTGTTTTATAATAACAGTCCGACTTGATCAGCTTCAGCTTTTTTTTACCACCGTAATTATAAAATTTAAAAGAAATAGGAAAGCCTTCCATTTCCAGTTCATTCTTTGACACAGGCAGAAGTTTTAGATTTTTCCAGAACACGTCAACGCACAACCGGTTATCTTTTTCGTGAAGTTTGAATATCTGACCGAAACCGATATATTCACCGTAAAAATTCTTGAACTGATCGGAATATAATTTTTCTTCAACTTTCTTCAGCTTCAGAAATTTCAGAATTTGATCTCTGTATATATCCCAATCCTGTTTCAGATTATCAATCTGGATCTTGTTGAATTTATATTCATGATACAGTTCAACCGTGAAGTCGGTAAAATCCTGCCATATCTGAAGAGAACCTTCGTCGCCTTTCAATTCTCTGTTCTTACAGTAAAGACTTTCAACATTCATTTTAACAACCCAGCCTTTCCAGTCATCACCTCTTCTCTGCCAGTTCCTTCTCATTGAACTTTTAGCATCTTTCTGATAAAGATGAACTATCACGGGATCAAGATGTTTTGCCGCATTAATAAGTTTATGGGAGTATTTCTTTATCTCATCCCTGTCCAGATCGTTCATGAAATGTGGGAAAAAAAGGACATCCTGAAAAAGGAAACTTTCGATGATATATACACTGTCATCGTTTTCGACCTTTTTAATGAACTTCTTCCAATTAGCATAATATCCGTTCATAAATCTTCTTGAATAAACATGCTCATGTTCATCTTTTTTCTTTTCGTATCTCTTTCCACTAATTTGAAGAGGATGGTCTTTTTCCTGTTCGTATATCCATTTCACTTTTATTCCGTTCTTTTCGATCTGACGGAAAATATAATGCGCTGTCGTTGATTTACCCGATCCGCTTATCCCGTCAACCAGAATTAACTTTGTATTAATCATTTTTTTACTTCTCCTGTTAATATTCATATACGTCGATTATACTTTTATCCGAATCGAATTTGAACATCATATCACCGTAAAAAATAAGAAAGGTATTGAAATCGCACTGGTAATACGGCTCCTCAGTTTTGAGCAGATATGAATTCATATACTCGTTATTTCCTTTACTGAAGAAATCCAGCACCATTCCGTCCTTATTGCCTTTTGAAGTGTCTACGGCGGGATGAACTATGAGATTATCGTATTTATCGTTATAAACTCCGACAACTGCGCGTTTCTTATAGGCATTTTTCTTATTCAGATGTGCCTGACCTGTTTTATCGAGGTACTTGGTCATTTTTTCATATTCTTCGTCAGAATACATGATCGAAGCGTAATTTTTGTACACTTCCTCAACAAGATTACCGTTATGATCGAAAACATTTATCTTGTAATACATATCCCCGCCCGTACCGACGTATATCTTGTCTTTCGATACCGAAGCGTACATCCAAGTCGCAGGAATGTCCCTGTCATCCGCAAAATATTCAGTCGTCTTAAGTACCTTGATCGTCTGGAATGAATTATTGGTGATCGCAAGCTCCTCCGTGATAAGAACGCGTCCCTGTTCTTCCTTTCCTTTCAGCAGAGAACAGATAAATTTATTCGTTCCGACAGACTTCAGCTGGAATCTCCACCCTTCAGGTTTGAATCTGAAAAGAAACTCACCCGAAGTATCGAAAACCGATACTGTTTGAGATTCATCAGCAACATATACTGTATCGTTCTTCATGCACAAATAAATTATTCTGCCCATTTCACCCGGACCCGAACCGCTGCGAACGAACGTAGTGATGAAATTTCCGTTCCTGTCATATTTGTTTACTTTTGGAGATGAACCATAATCGGCTATGAATATATTCTCCTCGCTGTCTACGCCTATTACGTCAGTGTCGAATCGCGTCAGATAATTCTCGTTCTTCGCATCGTCATTGATAGTGAATTTCTTTACCGGATTGAAACCCAGCTTCTCAACCGTAGGAATATTATTATTCTTGTATATCTTTACTCCGTCCTTTTCAGTGACCGTACAGGTTTGCTCTTTTGTACAGCCTGAAAATGTTATTACCGTTAGAATGGTGATAATTAATAAACTCAAACTGATCTTCATTTACATCTCCTAATTAAAAGATTATACTTATTTCTGCCTTGTTCACTTGATGCTTATTTTGTGTTCACAAAGTAACCTGTTTTTATAGAATTTGCAAAGGAATAATGTTTTTATAATTCCCTTAATTCTTTTGAATTATCTCTGCTCATCAGAAACTGTAATTGATCTTAATGTATGACTGCTCGTACGTACTTACATATTTATCCGATACGGAATTGTCGCCTGCCGTGCTGTAGCCGGCATATAAATTACAGTCCGGTCTGAATTCCCATCTGAAGTTCGAAAAGAACCCGGTACAATCCACACCGCCGTAATTATTATATCGCAGACCGTTAGTGAGCGAGATGTCGTTCGAGAAATATATAGTGGCACCGGCATTATCCACCCAGTATTCCCTGTCATATCCCGACTCTCCCGGTAATCCTCTGTAGTTAAAGCGTATACCGCTTACACTGTAGGACATGTATTTATTGATCCTGCCGGCTGCGGAAACGGACAGGATATTGTAATGGAATTTGTCACCCAGTTCGTATACAACTATCTCACCGAGTTCCCCGTAAATATCCATGCTCAACAGATTCCACTTGTAATATGAGGCCCAAAGAGAACAGTTCGGAACATTGAATTTTTTACCGGTAAAATTATCCTGATTGAAGTTGCCGCCAAAATTATATGAAAATTTATACTGGGTGTCCATACTGAAATTCGCGCCTGTGTTAAGATATCGCATTTCATCATTCGATGTATAATACGAAACACTTCCCCATGTGCTCACGCAGTAGTTCTTCACCGATTCCGTAGGCGTTTCGTCTTTCCAACTGAAGCTGTAGCTCGGATAATAGAAACCAACATCGCCCGGTCTCCCCATTCCGGCTTCAAAATCTTCAGAAACGATCCCTCCGCTGAGAGACCAGGAGCACTGCCTGCTGTTGCCGTAGTAGCCTCCGGACCCGTTGTATCCTTTCTTTATCCCGTTCAGACCGTCATCAAGATAAGAAAGACTCATTTCACACCAGGCGGTATTATACTGATTCAGAGACAATTTCGGCGCAAAGTAAAATACATCCGCGTGATAGTCATCATTTTCCCTGTTAAGGAACGTAAACTGCATGCTCATTATATCAAGTGTCGGTCTGACGGCGACTATGTTGAAGTAATCATCTCTGTTCGTGATCTCTCCGTCGGTCTTTATCTCTTTATCCTTTGAGGACAGGACACCGTACGAAAATCCCGGCGTACTTCCCGTGACTTTAAAAGCATAAACAGGCTGCATGATATTCCTTGAGTAGAATAAATTGCTGCCCACTCCGAATGCGTCGAGATCTTCATTGAAGAAATACCTGTTCTCAGAATAATAAGGCGCGTACCGCAGATTGAAAGTGTTCTGCGCAAGGTCCATCGGCGCGTCGGAAAAATCAGGATTAACGCTGAGCTTCGCTTTGACTGCGTTGTTCGGATTATAGGAGAAGTCAAAACCCATGTTATCAAGATCTTTCAGTTTGTTGTCATCAGAATCGTACGACGGATCGGGAGAAAATTCCTGATTCTTTATATCGTATTTCTTTAGATAATACGGACGGAAGAGGATATTGCTGTTATCCGCTATTTTTTCATTTATCACAATATCCGTCGCTTTTCTGAAATAATCCCTTCCCCATGTTATTCGTAAATAAGGAGCTGTATAAAAAATATTTCTGTATTTTTCGTATCTCGAAAGTATGATCTTCCAGTTATGCGGAGCTTCGCCCTGAAAACGGAGATCTTTGAACGGGACTTCCATACTGCAGATCCATTTCCCGTCAGCTATCCTGTTCTGATAAGTATAACCGCTGTTCCACCCTCCGTCTATATCCATGATCTCGTTCCTTATACCGTCCGTTCTTCCTCCGAGAGGATAAGCATAAAATACGTATGCGTAGAATTTATTGACATCGGTGATGATCTGTAACCTGACGAAGTTCTCAGAGGAGAAATCGTCTCTTTTCCTGAAGCTGCTGTCGGTGAAATTCGAATCTGTCTCCGCTTCCCACAGCATGAACAGCTTTTCGCCGTTGTGCCAGAACCAGGCTTTATTTTCATACTCGCATTTCAGCGAGTCAGCAGTGTCCCCGTTATAAAAATCGCAGCACATATTATCGTCGGTCATGACCGGATGATCTGAAAACGGTATAGTGAACGCGTTTAATCTGAAACATATTGTTACAAGCATTATAATTATTGTGCTCATTTTTGATCGTTGTAAGTATGACATGTCAGTTCCCGTTTTACTTATCTATTATAGTTCATTTGTCCTGCAAGTTAATGCTGATCTGTCTTTAATTGAATAAAATTATGATGAAACGGCAGATTAGCTGTATGAAATAATATTTTATTTAATATCAGCTCTATTTCTTAAATTATTGTTCTCCGTATTTTAATAATTCACCCACCATCCCGAATCTTTACTTAGATGATTTTCCTGAAGCCGCAGCTCCTGATAATATGTATAGCATATCTTATTCCTTTTTTAGTTTACTCCTTTACGCATTTCATTGAGAACGTGAGCGGCAGATCCGATCCTTCAAGGATCCAGTAGCCGCCGTCGATCTTCTTCATGATCGGGAACATTTCGTACGAGCTGTACTTATATTCCTTTACTGAAGTGATCCTGAGACCGTTGTTTATAGCCGCCATGATGAATTCGCTGAACGGGTGCGCCCATTCGTATTCGACGTTGTTGACCATCTTCTCGTCCCCGTCAGTGTAAGTATAATCCGTGACGTAACGGTGCGGTTCCCTGTTGAAGTAAGGCCCGATCATCTCGACCTCTTTCTTTTCTTCATTGTACTCGAACATGTGGTTCGTCGGGTGACCGTCAAGTATGACGAGCTCTCCGCCGGGTTTCAGGAAGTGCGCCGCGATCTCGAACCAGCGGTTCAGGTCATTTATCCAGCAGAAAACGCCGTAAGAGGCGAACACGATATCGTATTCGCCCTTAAGGTGTTTGTCCAGCTCAAGCACGTTCGAGCAGATGAAATCCGCTTTCAGTCCCGTCTGCTCGGTGAGCTCTCTGGCTAGTTCGACAGCTTTATCCGAAAAATCGGCGCCGGTCACTTCCGCTCCCATTCTTGCTAAAGAAAGCGTCGACATACCGAAATGGCACTGCAGGTGAAGTAATCTCTTCCCTTTCACGTCACCGAGCTCTTCCAGCTCGAGTCCGTCAAGAGAATTCCTGCCGTTGAGGAACCCTTCCACATCGTAGAATTTCGACTTCTTATGCACTCCTACGCGTTCGTTCCAGTTCTTTTTATTCGTTTCAAAATATTCGTTCATAATTAATTCCTTATTTTTTGAATCTCACGTTCTGCAGGTCGAAAAGGCTCTCCTCCGGAAGTTTGTCTTCACTGAATATGAAGAACTTGGGCGAAAACACTTTCGTATCGCCGTTCTTTATCTTCCTGTCCTCAATCACGTCAGTATAGGCTACGCTCGGGTTGGAAGTAGCCCAGAAAGCTCCTTTGGATGATGCATACTGGTGGAGTATCTCTTTCCTTTCGGTATCTGAGCTGCAGGTCACGAGGAATCTTTCGGTATCTTCATCCATTTCTTCGACGCCGCATCTTGTTATAATATCTCTGCCGTCCTTTTCGTAGCTTAAAACAGCCTGTTTCACGCTGCTTCCGGCTTTCAGGAACGTCTGCATGTCCATCACTTCGTTTAAATGCGATCCCGAATTCTGCTCGACAATGCTGTATAAAGCTACGACGGGCAGTTCCGGCATCATCAGGAAATACTGACGGTATACCACGCCTTTCAGAGGCTTATATTTCTCGACCAGAGTCGAGATCTCGAATCCTTTCCACTTGTTGCCGTAATTATCGGTTTTAGTAACCTGACGGACTTCAGCTTTTTCCTCGTTCCAGTCATAATTTTTCATTGAATTGGGCTTGTGCGTCGTTCCTCCCGTCCAGGGGTTGAACCATGATTTAGGTTCTTTCTTCGGGAATCCCGAATCAAGCCATTCCCTTCCTTCAAAAGTCATCGAGAAAATACCGGATGTGAATTCCGGTGATGTTTTAAGCTCTACCGGACCATTGGTTACAGAATGAACAGTATGATCTCCGGCTTTTACTTTTTTGAAGATTATTTTTCCGTCTTTCTTTACGAAAACAGCTTTTAACATCCTGATCGCTCTTGAGTTATTATCGACCAGGGCGTCGATCATCTCTATCCGCCTTTTGCCGTTAAAAGATATTTCTCCGCCTGCCCTATAAAGCTTGTCTTCAGCAGTAACTTTTTTACTGATCTTCTTAAAAGATCTGTACGGCGAACTTATGGTGACCTCAGCTTTAACCGGCTTGTTCTTAAGTTCAGCATAAGCGCATTCTGTCTTACCGGATACGAAAGGATTACCGCCGTTCACTTCAAGGTCGAAGCTGTTATATATCTTTTCGGGATCAATCCTGTCTACTCCGAGAGCGAATTCCCTTACGCGGGATACGCTGCTGAATACGTCGATCGCGAAATATACCGGTTCGGTCTTCAGTTTTCCGCCTTTTTTGAACGTACTCTCCATCACGAAACTCCATGACGCTACGGCAGGTTTGAAGTTCTTCGGCCATATTAGAGCCAGGTTTCCGCGTTTATTCTCGCAGTACAGCCAGTTCTCGTCTATCTTCTTTCCGTCCCAGTATTCCAGCGAAGTATCGTGAAACTTTTTCCCGTTCGTCTTTATTAGCTTTCCGTCGTAATGTAGGTTCATCAGGCTCCTGTCGATGATCATATTATAAGAGACGGAGAATTCATCCCTTCCTTTCGGGAAGCTGACGACTTCTATCCAGTGCTTCATCATCCCGTTGCGGAAAAGTTCGTAGTTCTGTGTGAACCCGCATCCCGGGTGGTCCGATGAATTGTAGAAGAGCTTAAGCAAAGTTGACGCGTCAGTTTTCACTATCTTACTTTTATACGGAGCCTTCCTCTGGAACTCGGATGTGTAGGGTTTACCTATCTTAGGCATACCGATATAACTCCACTGTCCCGACGATATGCTTCTGTAGATCATCTCGTTATAATCGAGATGTTTATCCAGACTGAAGCTGAATTTGCCGAAGTTCATATAGTAATACCTGTCGTTCTCACCAGCCGATCTGCCTTCGTAAGTATTCACCGGAAGACTGAATTTCTGCCTGAAGGAATATTTCTTTCCATTTTTGAAAGCGGCAGTGATCTCAGCGTCCTCGTAATAAACTACAGAATTCTTCAGCACGGTCTTCAGGGCTATACTGCTTTTTTCTCCCGCCGCGAGCTTTATCCTGTTCTTTTTGTTTATGAAACGGATTTCATATGTATTTTTCAATGCGATATCGAAAGTGCATTCTTCAGGATAATTGTTCTCGATGTTCACGAACAAATCGTTCTCTATCCCGGAATGGACCAGATTATAACCGCCAGACAGTTTGAACTTCAGCGGGAACTGCGGACATATTCCGGTCTTGAACACGACTTTTTTACCATTCACTTTAATCTCGGATACTACTCCTGGATGCGTGTTCCAGGCGCTCTGGTCTGTCTCGATACTGTCGACGAAGAACTCGCCTTCGAAGATCTCTTTACCTTTTATATTCTTCTTAAAAGCGCTTTCGCTGACGATATTCCTGTCATTAATTCCTTTTATCTCCACGTTCAGCGCTTTCCCCGACAGGTTCTCGATCTCATATCTGATCTTGTATTTCTGTCCGAAAACGAGCCTGGGCCTCTCTACTGTCGCTGTAATAATGTAATCATTGCACGCGACCTTCCTGATGCCCCTTCCTGTCTTCTCGAATTCGACACTAAGGTCACGCCCGTTCTTCGACCATGAATATGTCAGATAATCGAAATCGTTCTCGGACCTTCCGTCGGGCGCGATCTCGATCGCTCTGGTCGAGTCGTCGTACCAGTCGGCGGTCCTGAAATAATCTTTCAGCAGTTCCGTGTTCAGTACTGCGGGAATAAAATTCATAAGATGGGTCGCGTTGGCTTCCATCTTCTCCCAGAAGAAACCGCATTTCTTATACAGCGGTACCGCTTTTATATTACCCGGCCATGTGAACAGGTCAAGGCGCGGATAACCCAGCCCGATCGTCCTCTCGACCGATTTTTTTACAAGCATTTTACCGACTTTTTTTCCGTGATATGCCGGATCCACGCTCAAAAGATCTAGATATAAAGTATCTTTATCCGCAAAGTATTTAGCCAGTTTGCTGTAACCGATCACTTTCCCGCCGTCCATTGCAAGATCAAGGCTCAGATGTGACGAGGTCGACTCATAATTCTTTACGGTGTCTTCATTTTTATTGAATTCCCTGCCTTCCCAGCCGTCCTTGCTGCGGTTCCACATATCCGCTACGGCTTTTGCCAGTTTCGGTTCATATTCTACGAGTTTATACTCTGTCATTTTTTTCTCCTTTTCTTTCAGCCAGTATTTTGAACAGTCCCTCTCCCGGTCGAGATACCTCATGTCAAAGAGCTCCCTCCTCAGAAGCGGCGCATCGTTAAATGAATGCCATTCGTTCAAAATATTATTGATCTCTTTTTCACTGTAAATTCTGTCTTTTTCAAATTTTGTCGACAAATATCCCAGCACTGCGTCTTTTTTGTTCCTTTTTGACGGCCATGATATCACTATCCCGTCCTTATCGAGAAAGTTCTTTATCCTTTCCATTTCCTACCTCCCTGTTTTAGTACTTCACTTCGTTAATTTATATACAAAAATCCCGGGTAAACTAGAACTCCCGAAGGTTTTTCGGGTTGAGTTTGTGCGTAACCGGTATTCTGGCTGTAATTTTTGTACCGTAAATATAGTCATTTGTGAAAAATTACGCAAGAGATATTTTAGCCATCTCAATACAACGATCATAATTGTGATCCTGCCTTAAGTAAAATTAAACTCAGAATGTTAATAATATATTGTTTTGTGGGATTGTAACCGTGCTTTAAAGAATTTATCACAGAAATTGATTTTCTGCGGAGAGGATGTTTCAGTAAGTCAGTTACAATTTATAATTTTGATCTTTTCATATTGCACTTCCTTATAATGTTAGGCGTTATACTGCTTATCCTTCCACTTCCTGCCTTTGATCCCCGATCTGTCAATCCGGTCTCGCGGGTGAAGTGCCGCTTTCTTTTTAGAAAGATAAGAGGCGTTCCGACGAAGAACTATCTATATTAAGTTTCCGCGACCAATATAACTGAAATAAATTAAATTTGCAAGGAGAAATGACAGATTTTTCACTGAATACACCCACCTTTCCGCTGATTCAAACACACTTTCCGCTGAATATATTTTTTAAATGAAATATATATGTGCATATTGGAAGAAAACGGAGGTGCAAAATGAAAAGAATCCTGATAAAAACGGTCCTGACGGCAGTGATAATCTCTTGTATCGCCGGACAGCGGATATTATGCTCGACACTTCCAGACACCGGACAGACTCAGTTCTTCAATAATAATAAAACGATATCAGCCCCTGCCGAAGGATCGGACTTCTACGGACAGGACGCCCAGTACGGAAAAAACAGGATGTTGTATACCGATAATGGGAACGGTACGGTGACCGATAAGATCACGGGCCTGATGTGGACAAAGTCTCCCGACCTGAACGGCGACGGAAAGATCGATTACAGCGACAAACTCACTTACAGCGAAGCTGTTGAATATGTAAAGACCGTGAGTATCGGCGGATATACCGACTGGCGGCTGGCTACGATCAAAGAATTATATTCATTAATAGATTTTGACGGTGTTGATATAAGCGGTAGAATTCGTTCTAAAAACGGACTGAAACCGTTCATCGATACGGATTATTTCGATTTCGGGTACGGGGACGAAAACGCCGGAGAAAGAGCGATAGACGCTCAGTTCGTCACATCTACATTATATGTAAGTACTACAATAAACAATGATCCCACTATGTTCGGAGTGAATTTCGCGGACGGGAGGATCAAAGGTTATCCCTACGGGCCGACCCCTCATCAGCCTGGCGGGAAAAAATTCTACGCTTATTTTGTCAGAGGCGGCGAAAGTTACGGTAAGAACGAGTTCAGTGATAACGGCAACGGTACTGTAACAGATTCGTCTACAGGTCTGATGTGGGCGCAGAACGACAGCGGAAAAGGAATGAACTGGAAGGACGCTCTTGCTTATGCCGAAGGATCTGAATTAGCGGGATATACGGACTGGAGACTCCCGAACATCAAGGAACTTCAGAGCATTGTCGACTATACAAGATCTCCCGCGACGACAGGTTCCCCAGCCATAGATCCTGTTTTCAGCTGCACCGCCATAAAAGATGAGGACGGCGAGAATAATTACGCGTTCTACTGGAGCTCGACGACACATATCAGCCAGCTGAGCGGTGAATACGCATGCTACATTGCGTTCGGGAAAGCACTGGGCTACATGGAGATGCCGCCGATGTCCGGCAGGAGGAACCTTATGGATGTTCACGGCGCCGGCGCTCAGAGAAGCGATCCGAAGACTGGTGACGCATCGGATTATCCGTACGGACACGGTCCTCAGGGGGATGTCATAAGGATAAACAATATGGTGAGATTAGTCAGAGATACAAAATAAATAAAGTTCTTAAGTAACAGTTCCTGCAATGGAGGGATGCTCCGGAATTCCTCCCTGCTTTAATTTTAAATTGATTGAAATAATTAGCATAAGGTATAATTATGAAGATAATGAATTTAATCACGGCAGGCTTACTAATACTTATGTTAGTCTCTTGTGACGAAGATAATGATACTAAAACAGATAATTTGCCCGATATTACTGATTATCCGATCGTAACTACCGGTCAGACCTCTTTTTTTAACAACACGGGTGAAATATCAGAACAGGATTCAGGTGATGCGTTTTATGGACAGGACGCAAATTATAAAGCCGGAAGTACACCATCCTATACAGATAACGGCGACGGCACTATAACCGATAATGTAACCGGTCTGATGTGGGAAAAAAGCTATTCAAGAAGCAGTTACGGCAACGCGGAATCTCATGCTTCAGCTTCCACTACCGGAGGGCATACCGACTGGAGAGTGCCGACAACCAAACAACTGTATTCTTTAATTAATTTTACAGGTAATCAGGGTACAGGTGATCCGAACTCGGTATATCCGCCTGCAGATGCTGTCCCTTTCATTAATACCGATTATTTTGAATTCGACTATCCCAATGATCCTTCCCGCAGGTATATTGATGTTCAGTATATTGCTTCAACTGAATATGTAGCTACAGTTATGAACAGTGAAGAAGCTTTTTTCGGGGTGAATTTTGCTGACGGAAGGATCAAAGGCTATCCGCAGGACCCGATCAGAGATGACTGGTATATCAGACTGGTCAGAGGAAATACAACTTATGGTCAGAATCAGTTTGTTGATAATAATGATAATACTGTCACTGATGAAGCAACAGGATTAATGTGGACAAAGTTTGACAGCGGAAATGAAGAATTCGCAGACCTTTTATCAGGCTTTACATACAGTGACGGATCGTTAAACTGGGAGGAGGCGCTGGAGTTTGCTGAAAATCTTGAGTTCGCAGGTCATTCCGACTGGCGTTTACCCAATGTAAAAGAATTACATAGTATTGTTGATTATACACGGGCACCCGATGCAACCGGTTCAGCCGCAATTAACAATCTGTTCGAAACTACCCAGATAATCAATGAAGCAGGTAATACCGATTATCCTTTTTTCTGGTCCTCTACAACTTTTGAGCCGGGATATGATGCCTGTATTGTTCAATTCGGCAGGTCTTTGGGTTATATTGACGGTGTATTCTTAGATGTTCATGGAGCTGGCGGACAGCGAACCGACCCGAAAACCGGAGACCCGTCTTATGGTATGGGGCCGCAGGGTGATGTAAGAAGAGTATATAATTATGTCAGATTAGTAAGAAATGTTAATTAACCTTATTGGACTAAAATGATGTGGAAATATTTAAAAATAATAATAATCTCTATCTTTTTTATCTCTATTTTTTCATGTGACAAAAATTCAGGTATTGAAACAGATGGACCGGGGGAACTTACCGACGGTTATGTATTGTATTCATTCATGGGAAATAAATCTACCAGTCTGATAGATACTGCCGGGAATATCCTGGTTTTTAATAATAATGCAGGCAATAATACATCTGAAGTTCTGGAAATTAATTCTTCAGATGAAGTGGTTTGGCAGTACTCCGACGATTTTTATTCAACTAAGATATCCGGAGCCCAACGTCTTGAATCCGGGAACACTATAATTTGCTCAGGAGATGAAGCCCGTTTTATTGAAGTAACAAATTCAGGAGAGAAAGTTTGGGATCACACACCTGGGAATCCGGATCCGACTCATCCGGGTTCAATTTTTAAAATTCGCAAATATATTGAATATTAAACAAAATTAAAAAATGGAACATACAACAGTAGAAAACGGTGCTCAGCAGTGAGTTGACTTCACTCAAAAAGCTTTCTTGATATAACGAACGGAATGTGATATATTATGTCTGATATGATAATGAAACTGATAAATAAGAACCTGCAAAATTCGATCTATGTTATATTCTGGATAGTAATTTTCTCTGTTCCGTTCATTTTATCATTCGGGGAAAATCATTTTACATGGATGAGAATTTTCCATGAATCGTTCAGAATATTCCCTTTTTTCATCGTATTCTGGATAAACAATCTTTTCCTATTTGATATATACAGCAGGAAAAAATACACCCGCTATGCTTTTTTGATCTTATTAACAGTTAGCATCATCAGTGTTTTAAACAGCTTAAAACATGAACTTTTTCTAGCGACGGGCATACCGCTCCCTCCGGCAGGTATTGCCGGTCAGGATATCAACGGAGGACCCAGCGCATTCGGCATACTGACCGAATTCGTTTACACATTCCTGATCTCGTTCCTGTTCGTCGGAGTTAACAATTCAGTAAAAGTCACTTTTAATCTCCTTGAAGAGAAAAAGAACCGCGAGGAAGCTGAACATAATAAGACGACCGCAGAACTTGCATTCCTCCAGCACCAGGTAAATCCTCATTTTTTTATGAACACTCTTAATAATATACTCGCTCTCGTAGATTTCGATAAAGAAAAGGCGAAAGACTCTTTGATCAAACTTTCAAAACTGATGAGGGTTATGCTGTATGAAAAAGAAAAGGAAGGTTACTCTCTCAATAAAGAGATCGGTTTTATAAATGATTATATAGACCTTATGAAGATCAGAACAAAAGAAACCACGGACATAACTTTTGAATATCCGAAAGCGGGAACTGATATCAAACTCGAACCTTTCCTTTTCATAAACTTCATTGAAAATGCTTTCAAGCACGGCATCAAGGCGACAGGGAATTCGTATATCCATATACGGTTCGCTCTTTCGGAAAATGACCTTACATTTGAGATCAGGAACAGCAAAAAAACTTTTGCTGAAGAAGAGAACGGCAACGGTTCCGTCGGGCTTGAGAACTCAAGAAAAAGACTCGAGATACTTTACGGGGACAGACACTCGTATGAACAGAATGAAACAGACAGCGAATATTCAATTAAGATCAGGATACCGGTGAAGAGATGATAAAATGCCTTGCTGTAGATGACGAACCTTTAGCTCTGAAACTAATAGTTTCATATATCGAAAAAACCCCCTTCCTGAAACTTTCAGGACAGGCCTCTAATGCTTTTGAAGCTATGGAACACTTAACTAATTATAAAACCGATCTTATCTTTATTGACATTAATATGCCTGAAATGAGCGGAATGGAATTCGTAAAAACTCTGCCCGCAGGTACGAATATCATATTTACCACAGCCTACAGCGAGTTCGGTGCCGAGAGTTATCAGGTAAATACTATAGACTATCTTTTGAAACCTATTTCGTATGATGATTTCCTGAAGGCGGCAAATAAAGCAAAAGAAAGGATCTCCGCAAAACCTGAAAAACAGGAAAGCGAGACCAGTGACCATTTCTTCGTTAAATCGGAAGGCAGGTTCGTTAAAGTGTTCTTTTCTGATATTCAATACATTGAAAGCCTCAGCGAATATGTCGAGTTCCATCTGGCTGGGAACAGGGACATTAAAAGCCTGATGAGGTTAAAAGACCTGATTTCTGTCCTGCCTGAAAAGAAATTCATGAGAGTTCACCGTTCTTTTATAGTAAATCTCGACAGCATTGATGCAGTTGAAAGACAAAGGATTATCATAGGTAAAAACAGGATCCCGGTCAGTGACCAGTATAAGGACGATTTTAATAAATTTCTTGAAAATATCACTGTCTGAGCTTTACGCTGACAGCAGTTATTTAATTAGCCATCACATAATAAAATAAGAAATTGAAGTATTTTACAACAGGAAAATGAAACATTCGTCTATAGGCTATGAGTTCCTGAAAAATTTGAATCGGAAAGAATAAAATAGCCTAGCTTTGTTTACAAAAAATCGAGAGTAGTCCACAAAAAAACGCGGCAACGGATTTCCCGTTACCGCGCCTTTTTACCTGCGTCACAAGATCATTATTTATTCGAATTGACTCTGCTCTTATTTATAACAGCCTTTCCGATCTCTTTACTTCCGTTCACGGCAACCACATAATAAAATAATCTGCTCGTATTTAGCGGAGCTACCCACTCTTCTCCGTCAAAGACGCCGGTGGTGTCTTCCGTAAACATCCCGTAAGGAGTATCACAGGAATACACCTTGTATCCTGATGCGCCGTCAACAGCAGACCAATTAAGCCTTATATTCGGACTTTCATCAGTTATGGAAAGACCGGAAGGAGAAAGTAATCCCGTAAAGAAGTCAATACTGTTCCCTGCCTTAGGTGATTCGTAAACTGCGCTGCACAAAGCTAAAGTCTGATCATACAAAGTCACAATATAATTATACATCCTGTTCGGTTCTGTTGTGTCATCCAAAAAACTGTTGCCTGCGATC
>QKDR01000139.1 GCA_003252515.1 Candidatus Delongbacteria bacterium
CTTGCATCTTCGAGTACATCGAGGTGTTTTACAACAGGGAAAGGAGGCATTCTTCTATAGAGTATATGAGTCCGGTTGAGTTTGAAAAGAAGGGAGATAAATGTGCTTAGCAATGTCTACAATAAATCGGGTATACTCCAATATTATAGAACGGGGTATTGTTAATGAAGTCAAATAATATCTTATGAGAAAAAAATTTAGAGTCTATTTAAACATAATATAGCAAACACATATGAATGAAACGAAGGTGATATCATCAGTTCAGGCTTGATTTAAAAAAGTTAGGACACATCCTTAAACGATTTTCTTCATCCTGTTCAGGCCCTCTTCAAGGGTTGAGCGGGGACATGCGAAATTGAGCCTCATAAAACCTTCGCCGCCGGGACCGAAAGACGAACCGTCGTTCAGGCCGAGTCCGGCTTCGTGGATCATCCTTCGGACAAGCTCTTCCTGAGTCAATCCGAGTTCTCTGAAATCAAGCCATGCGAGATAAGTTGCCTGAGGTCTGTGCATTTTCACCACAGGCAGGCTTTTTTTGAAGAAATTCTCCATGAAGTCAATATTGCCCTCAAGGTATTGCAGCAGTGAGTTCAGCCATGGCTGGCCGTATTTGTAAGCGGCTTCACCTGCTGTTATACCAAAGATGTTTGATCCGTAGAGACCTTTGGTCAGTATGTATCTGCTGAATTTATCCCTTGTTTCAGGATCAGAGATCACTACCGCGGAAAGCTGAAGCCCGGCGATGTTGAAAGTCTTACTCGGCGCGATGCATGTAACGGTGTTTTTCGCGATCTCATCTGAAAGCGTAGCTGTGCAGATATGTCTGTAGCCGGTATAAACAATATCCTGATGTATCTCATCTGATATCAGGAGTACGTTATTTCTGGAGCATATATCGCCGATCCTGTGAAGTTCGGTTTCTGAAAAGACCTTGCCGACAGGATTATGCGGGTTGGAAATGACCATCATTTTAACAGCAGGGTCAGTTGCCTGTTTCTCCAAAAGTTCATAGTTTACTTCATAGCCGTTATCCTTCAGTATCAGCTGATTGTTGACCAGCTTACGTTCGTTCCATTCGCAGGCTTCGATAAAAGGATGATAAACGGGGGTCTGGATTATTATTCCTTCGCCTTTTTCAGTAAAACAGTCAACAAAGAAATTTATTGCAGGTACGATACCCGGAGTAAATACAAGCCATTCCTTTTCAATTTGCCAGCCGTGACGATTTCTCTCCCAGTCAACGACGGCCTGTATAAGGGAGTCGGGACGTTTTGTATATCCGTAAGCTCCGTGCTTAGCTCTGTTTTGTAGCGCATTGATGACCTCGGGAGGAGCTTCGAAGTCCATGTCCGCCACCCACATTGAAAGAACATCTTTCTTACCGAAGAAATGATCGTTCATATCCCACTTGACGCTGTCGGTGTTCCTTCTGTCAATTCCTTTATCGAAGTTGTAATTTTCCATAATAAAAAAGGAGCCTTTGAGGCTCCTCTCCATAAATTAAATTAAACTGTCGATCAATTTGTCGTCGGCAATGTTCGGTATGGTAACTTTAAGTTTCGGATTTGCTTCCATCGCTCTTTTTATAGCGAAAACGGCCCCGTCATTCCGTGCCCAGCTTCTTCTGTTGATCCCGTTGTTGACGTCCCAGAACAGCATGGACTCGAGTCTTCTGTCCGCGTCCTTAGATCCGTCGAGCACCATTCCGAATCCGCCGTTGATGACCTCGCCCCAGCCGACACCGCCGCCGTTATGGATAGAGACCCATGTGGCTCCCCTGAACGAATCGCCTATAACATTGTGAATTGCCATATCGGCGGTGAAGCGCGATCCGTCGTAGATATTGGAAGTCTCGCGGTACGGCGAGTCCGTACCGGAAACGTCGTGGTGGTCGCGTCCAAGCACGACCGGCGCAGTGATCTCGCCTTTTCTGATCGCGTTGTTGAAGGCACGGGCTATCTTGACCCTGCCTTCCGCGTCGGCGTAGAGGATCCTCGCCTGCGATCCTACGACAAGTTTATTTTTCTTTGCTTCTTTTATCCATCTGATATTATCCTTCATCTGTTGTGTTATTTCCGCAGGCGCTGTCTTAGCGATGTTCTCGAGGACTTTCACAGCTATTTTGTCAGTTCTGTCCAAGTCTTCAGGTCTTGAGGATGAGCATACCCACCTGAATGGGCCGAACCCGTAATCGAAGCACATAGGTCCCATGATGTCCTGAACATACGACGGATATTTAAAATTACCGTCTTTTTTCATGATATCGGCTCCGGATCTTGACGATTCAAGTAGGAAAGCATTGCCGTAATCAAAGAAATACATTCCTTTTGCCGTTAGTTTATTTATCGCGGCGACATGTCTTCTCAGACTTTCCTGAACCTTCTTTTTGAATTTTTCAGGTTCCGCGGCCATCATTTTCACAGATGTCTCGAAGCTTTGTCCCGCAGGATAATATCCGCCCGCCCACGGATTGTGCAGTGATGTCTGGTCGGAGCCAAGTTCCACTTTGACATTATCCTTGGCGAACCTCTCCCACAGGTCAACAATATTACCCTGATAAGCAAGTGATACGGCTTCTTTTTTCTTCCTGGCTTTTTCTATCCTCTTCAGCAGTTCGTTCAGGTTTTCGTAAACCTCGTCGACCCAGCCCTGCGAATGTCTTGTATGAACCGCTTTCGGATTGATCTCTGCGATCACTCCTATAGCTCCGGCGATCACAGCCGCCTTAGCCTGAGCTCCGCTCATTCCGCCAAGCCCGGATGATACGAACAGCTTGCCGCCAAGTCCGTCATTACCGATCTTCCTTCCTGCGTTCAATACGGTAATCGTCGTTCCGTGGACGATACCCTGCGGTCCGATATACATGAACGATCCGGCTGTCATCTGGCCGTACTGGCTTACTCCAAGCGCGTTGAACCTTTCCCAGTCGTCCGGTTTTGAATAGTTAGGTATCACCATTCCGTTAGTCACTACTACCCTTGGTGCGTCTTTGTGAGAAGGGAAGAGTCCCGCCGGATGTCCTGAATACATTACAAGTGTCTGCTCGTCGGTCATTTCGGCAAGATATTTCATAGTCAGCCTGTACTGCGCCCAGTTCTGGAAAACGGCGCCGTTACCTCCGTAAGTAATAAGTTCTCTCGGGTGCTGAGCGACAGCGTCGTCCAGATTATTCGAGAGCATCAGCATGATCGCGGCGGCCTGTTTGGATTTATGAGGAAATTCATCTATTGATCTCGCATATATCTTATAATCCGGTCTCAGTATGTACATATAAATTCTGCCGTATTTCTTCAGTTCATCAAGAAATTCAGACGCTAATATTTTATGGTGTTTTTTATCGAAATATCTTAAAGCGTTCTTCAGCGCCAGCTTTTTTTCTTCTTTTGTAAGAATGTCTTTCCTCTTCGGAGCATGGTTAACATCTATTTCATATGGTTTTAGTTTTGGAAGTTTTGAAGGTATTCCTTCGAGTATCTGTTCTTTAAAATCGTTTTTCATTTTAGTCTCCGTTTAATTTCGACATAATTTAAATAAAAAGTTTATGAATTACCAAAATATTTTATTAAATTTGCGACGCGAAAAAATGTACGGGAGAAGGATGATAAGCGTTTCGAATGTAACCAAATTAATGAACGGAGAACCTTTATTCACAGAAGCCAGCTTTCAGCTTTATCGGGGAGAAAAGGCCGGCCTTGTCGGTCCTAACGGTACCGGAAAGACCACATTCTTCAGGCTCATCACAGGCGAGATCAAACCCGACGAAGGGTCTATCAGCATTCAGAACGGCACAAAAATAGCTTATTTTTCCCAAAGTGTCGACGAGATGTCGGGAAGGAGTGCGCTGGAGGAAGTTATTTCCGGTAACGACCGGATAAAAGTGTTGGCGGACAGACTTCACGGTTACCATACAAAATTGAGCGATCCCGGCCTTGATCCTGACGAAATGATAAAAATACTCGATAAAATGGGTGACGATCAGGCGGAATATGAGGCTGTGGGAGGTTATGAGATCGAATCGGCCGCTCAAATTCTTACTGGTTTGGGCATAAAACCTGAAGAGCACAATAATCCGGTTGAAAATTTCTCAGGCGGATGGAAAATGCGTATAGCTCTGGCAAAAGTACTGATAGTGAATCCTGACCTTATTCTTATGGATGAACCGACTAATTATCTGGACATGGAAACTATAATCTGGCTCGAAGAGTGGCTGAAGAACTTCAAAGGGGCTTTTCTTCTTACTACGCACGACAGGGAATTTATGAACGGTATCGTAAAAAAAATAATCGAAGTATCAAACGGATCCGTAACTTCTTTTTCAGGAAATTATGATTTCTACGAGCGTGAGAAAGCGATATTACTCAAAAATAATGCGGCAGAATTTTCAAGACAGCAGAGCATGCTGAAAAAAGAAGAGGAGTTCATAGCAAGGTTCAAAGCAAGGGTAAGCCACGCGGCGCAGGTTCAGTCCAGAATAAAAAAGATAGATAAAATCGAAAAAGTCGAGCTGGTTCCCGAAGATATGGAAATCAATATCGAGCTTGCAAAGATACCACGCGGCGGTAACGATGTGATATCGGTAAAGAATCTTGGTAAAAGCTGGACCGGACGGGACGGAACAGTGAAGAAAGTGTTTTCGGGATTGACTGCAGTAGTGGAAAGGCAGAACAAGATCGCCGTCGTAGGAGTGAACGGAGCGGGTAAATCGACTTTTCTGAAAGTTCTGAGCCGGCTGACCGATCCCACTGAAGGAGAAGCTCTGACCGGTCCGAGCATATCTGTCGGATATTTCGGACAGCTCACTCTCGAACAGCTTGATCAGAATGCGACGGTTCTGGAAGAGGTTCGGGCAAAGCTTCCAGATCTTACGGAGCCCTCAGTCAGAAATCTGCTTGCATCATTTTTATTCAGAGGGGATGAAGTTTACAAAAAAATAAAATATCTTTCGGGTGGTGAAAAAGCCAGAGTGATACTTGCTCATCTTCTTTCTATGCCTTATAACTGCCTTATCCTTGATGAACCTACAAATCATCTTGACATCAGATCAAGAGTCATACTGCTCGACGCACTGAAAAAGTACGAGGGAACGATTCTGCTTGTAAGTCACGACAGATATTTTCTTAAAGAGCTTACAAATCGCGTTTTTGAGGTCGGTCACGGCAGGATAAAAGTTTATGAAGGCGATTTTCAATACTACCTCGACTGTAAAATGACGACAGTAACTAATTAACATTATTATTGTTTTATTAATGTTTAAGGATTATATTTAAGCTTTAATTTTAATTCAGTAAGCGGAGTTTCGAAAGAATTAAGATGGGCGGATTTAAATATTTTATACACGGAATTCTTACCGGGCTGCTGATAACGGTAATATTATTCTATATTATGCTCAGCAGGCAGATAATTACTTCCGGCAGAAGCGGAGGGTATATCACTCCGGCTGATGAGATAAGTAACGACAGAGAAAGTGCTATAACAAAGGCTGTAAGTGAAGTCAGCCCGGCGGTTGTCGGGATCAACGTTCTCAAAGAAAAGATGGAAAAGGTAAAAACTGTATTTGACAACGACCCCTTCTTTTCAAATTTCTTTCCTCCACAGTACAGGAACAGGATCGTACCGAGTATGGGAAGCGGGTTCGTATTTACTCCCGACGGATATATAGTCACGAACCATCATGTGATCAAAGATGCCCAGCGTATAATAATCACAACAACCGAAGGTAAAGAATACGACGCGTCGATCGTAGGTTCGGATGAAAGAAGCGATGTAGCCGTACTGAAAATAGACGTTAAGGATCACGAGTACGTGAAGATCGGTAATGACAAAGCTTTGTCGAGAGGTGAATGGGTAATTGCATTCGGAAATCCATACGGACTCTTTGAATATGTAAATAATCCTCTCATAACAGTCGGAGTAGTCTCAGGTCTGAAGATCAATTTCGGATTCAATACTGCCGACAGGCATTTCTATGAGAGCATGATACAGACGGACGCATCTATCAACCCTGGGAATTCAGGAGGTCCGCTAGTCAACTCCACGGGAGAGGTCGTCGGAATGAACACGATGATCTACTCATCCGGATCGGGAGGTAGTATAGGAATAGGTTTTGCGATACCGATAAGCAAGGTACAGAATATTGCTTCGACACTTATAGAGAAAGGCTCGATAGACAGAAATTTTTATTTCGGGTTCAGACTTTCGGATTATATTATTCCGCAGACACTGAGCGACAAGAACAATGACAGGGGAAAAATAAGCGGGGTCAAGATCAACGAGATTAGTAAAGACGGTCCTGCTGAGAAAGCCGGGTTCATAGTCGGAGACATAATAATCGCAGTGGATAATATAAAGATAAATAATTTCGATGATATGGGAAAGGCTCTGCTTGAGCTTAAAGATTATAAAGTAGGTGATAAAATCGAATTCGTCGTTTACAGGGACGGAGAATATAAAAAACTGTCCATGATACTTGAATCGTACAAACATTAGGATAAGGAGACACAAATGGGTTACAAATTAGCTGCGGGAAGCGGAAGTGTGATAAAAAAGCTTTTTCTTGTAATGATTGTTATGGCAATAATCGTGCTCATTCAGTGGAAATATCCTCAGGTAGTACTTTATGTTGTTGCGGCTGCCGCTGCATTCTCAGCTGTCGTTTTCATTTTCTCATTCTGGTTCTTCAGAGATCCTGACAGGTATATTGATATGGAGGAAGAAAATCCCAGAGCTATCATATCTCCCGCGGACGGTAAGGTCATCAAGTCCGATATGTTCCTTGACGAGGAATACAGAATGGAGGAATCTCAGATAGTGTCAATATTCATGAGCGTTTTCGATGTTCACGTGAACAGATACCCCGTAAAAGGTAAAGTGGAATATGTTAATTACCGTAAAGGTAAATTCATGGCAGCCTGGAACGACAAGGCCTCTGAATTCAACGAGCAGGCCGTTGTAGGGATACTTTCAGGAGAGAACCGTGTCACGGTCAAACAGATCGCCGGTCTGGTTGCCAAGAGGATAGTCTGTTACGCTGATGTGGGTGATGAGGTCGAGCAGGGAAATAAAATGGGTCTGATCAAGTTCGGATCAAGAGTTGATCTTATACTGCCCATTAATTGCGAGATCAAAGTCAAGGTCGGTGATAAAGTTAAAGCCGGTGAGACAGTTATCGGAGAATTTTTTCAGTAAAGGAAAACAGATGGGCAGAAAACTTGCGATATTCCCGAACTCGCTGACGATAGGGAACATGTTCTTCGGATTCTGGTCTGTGATCTCATCCGTCAACGGAGAATATTTGTGGGCATGTTATTTCGTACTTCTCGGAGGAGTATGTGATGCATTCGACGGTAAAGTGGCAAGACTCGTAAAAAGCACATCCGATTTCGGTATCGAGTTTGATTCACTGGCTGATGTAGTAACTTTCGGCGTCGCTCCTTCAGTTCTCATGTACATGCTGTACAAAAATGTTTATATAGAAAAATATCCCGGTCTCGAAGATCTGGGACATCTGATCCTGATATTTTCGTTCTTTCCGCTTCTTTTTGCGAGTATCCGTCTTGCGAGATTCAACGCGGAACTTGTGGACCCGACCGTAAAAGGAGCTTTCAGCGGGCTGCCTTCTCCGGCTGCGGCTCTGACGATAGTATCTTTCGTCCTTTTTGAGCTGGAACAATACGGGCAGATAAAACATTTCAGATGGCTTACGATAACTTCGGTAGCCGTCTCTTATCTTATGATCTCAAGGATCATATATCCGGGATTTCCGATCATGTTCAGAAAAGGAGAGAATTTCATTATAAGGAACATGAAGATACTTTCGGTAGTAGTATTTGTGCTGCTCATCGTAAAGCTGAAAATGTCGATGCTCTTTCCGGTGATGTCAGTATTTGTCGTTTCAGGAATAGCGGTAAGTATAATACAGATGACAAAAAAAGAAGTTGACGAAGAAATAAACGGAGAAAGTTAATGCGTACACCAATAGATTTCAATATCGTTTCGCAGAAAATAAAAGACAGCGGATTAAAGAAAGTAGGTCTTGCCTCGATCAGAGAGGTCAACAGGCTTGTTAATAATATTGAAACCGAATCGGGAGAGAAATTCATAAGAATGGAGATGGGCATTCCGGGTCTTAAGCCGCCTCAGATAGCTATCGACAGCGAGGTCGAAGCACTGAAAACCGGCGTGGGTGCGATATATCCTCCTTTCGACGGTATTCCTCAGCTTAAAGAGCAGATATCATTGTTCGTTAAAAATTTTATGGACCTTGACATTAATAAAGCGAGCTGTTTCCCGACAGTCGGATCGATGCAGGGCTGCCTGATGGCGATGATGGTGACGACAAAAAGATTCAAAGGCAGGAACAGGATTCTTTTTATAGATCCGGGTTTTCCTGTAAACAAAAAACAGGCGAAAGCACTAGGACTTCCCATTTCCCAGTTCGACGTATACAATTACCGTGGAGATAAACTTAAGGAAAAGCTCGAGAGCTATCTGATCCAGGGAGATGTAGCGGCGATAATGTATTCCAATCCTAATAATCCTTCGTGGATCTGTTTCACTGAAAAAGAACTTAAGACGATCGGTGAACTGGCTACTAAATACGATGCCGTCGTTCTCGAGGATCTCGCTTATTTCGGAATGGATTTCAGAAAAGATTACTCTGTGCCGGGTCAGGAGCCGTTCGTGCCGACAGTGGGCAGATACACGAATAACTACATACTTCTTATCTCAAGTTCAAAATCGTTCAGTCTGGCCGGTCAGAGGATAGGTATGACCGCTATACCGGATCTTCTGTTCAATTCTGCCGGAGACAATCTGAGACCGTATTTCGATACGGACAATTTCGGTTACGCGTATATTTTCGGAGCTATGTATGCTCTAAGCTCAGGTGTCAGTCATACGAACCAGTACGGTCTTTACGGGCTGCTCAAGGCGGTCAATGAAGGGAAATACAATTTCATTGAAGAAGTAAGGATCTATGGCGAACGAGCCAGAGTAATGAAGAAGATATTTACGGACAACGGATTTAAAATAGTTTACGATATGGATGACGACGTTCCGGTCGGGGACGGATTCTATTTCACGGTTTCTTACCCGGGATATGAAGGAACGGATCTGGTGGAGGAACTGATGTATTACGGTATCAGCGCGATATCGCTTTCAACTACGGGAAGCGAAAAAACTGAAGGATTGAGAGCGTGTGTTTCCTTTACCCCGGAAAGTATGTATCCTGTCCTGGAAGAGAGACTTGCCCTATTCAAGGCAAATAATGAGAATGGAGAAAGAGCGATAACAGCACAATGAAAAACAATGCGGAAATTAAGTGTTTACGGGTTTGATAAAAGAAATAGGCAGAGTTAAGAACTTAAGGTATACCGGGGACGGTCTGGAGATCGTGATCGGTTCAGCCATGGTCGTAAAGGAATCCGCCGTAGATGATTCGATCGCAGTGAACGGAGTGTGTTTGACGGTCATATCCCGCGATGAAGGATCTTTCACCGCTCAGGCCGTAAAAGAAACTGTTTCCAGAACGAACATAAGCAGTCTGAAGGTCGGCTCAAATGTCAATCTCGAACTCGCCCTGAGAACTTCCGACAGGCTGGGCGGACATATTGTGCAGGGGCACATAGACGGGACAGGAGAAGTGATAAGGACTATAGAAAACAGGAAGGGTCGGGAATTCTATGTCAGAACGGACTCGGGAACGGCTAAATATATTGTAGGCAAAGGTTCTGTCTGCCTTGACGGTATAAGTCTGACAGTCGCGGATATTGATACTAATGTCTTCAGAGTTGCAGTCATACCACATACTTTATCAGGAACGACTGCGGGAGAATGGAAAACCGGGACGCGTCTTAATATTGAGACTGATATACTTGGAAGGTATATCGGGAAACTGTTAAAAGATGAAGGCGGATTGACCGAGAAAAAATTAAAAGAACTGGGATATTAAAATGTTCAGTAAGATCGAAGAACTGATCGAAGATATTAAGCACGGTAAGATGATAATTCTTCTTGACGATGAGAACAGGGAGAACGAGGGAGATCTTCTTATAGCCGCGGAAATGGCGACTCCTGAGATCGTGAATTTTATGACCATGAACGCAAGGGGACTGATCTGTATGCCGGTCACTGAAGATATGGCGAGAAAAAAAGAACTTGATTTCATGACGGATAAAAATACAGAATCAAAACATACGAATTTCACTGTATCGGTGGATTATAAGATAGGAACTACAACAGGTATCTCGGCTTTTGACAGATATAAGACTATAAAAGCGCTGGTTGACGAGAAGACCAGACCGGAGGAATTTGCAAAACCGGGGCATATGTTCCCGCTTATCGCAAGGAACGGCGGAGTACTGGTACGCGCGGGTCATACTGAGGCTGCTGTAGATCTGTCACGGCTGGCAGGGCTTGCGCCTGCAGGCGTTATCTGCGAGATCATGAACGAGGACGGATCCATGTCCAGATATCCTGAACTTGTGAAGTTCGGTAAGAAACACGGACTGAAACTGGGAACGATCCGCGATCTGATCGAGTACCGCAGAAGGCTGGAAAAACTTGTGACTTGCGATACTGTGGCGAAACTTCCTACGGCTTACGGCGAGTTCGATATCCGCTATTATGTATCAAGGATCGACGAGCAGGAGCACATCGCGCTGGTCAAAGGCGAAGTGAATACGGACGAACCCGTGCTTGTCAGGGTGCATTCGGAATGTCTCACGGGAGATGTTTTCGGAAGCGCAAGGTGCGACTGCGGAGACCAGCTTCACACGGCGCTGAAGATGATAGCTGAGGAAGGCAAAGGCGTGCTTATTTATATGAGGCAGGAGGGAAGAGGTATCGGTCTCAGAGCTAAACTCAAGGCTTATCATCTTCAGGACAACGGTTACGATACGGTCGAGGCTAACGAGAAACTCGGTTATCCGGCAGATCTAAGAGATTACGGGATAGGAGCTCAGATACTTGTCGATCTCGGCGTAAAGAACATAAGGCTTATGACGAACAATCCTAAAAAGATAATCGGTCTTAGCGGATACGGTCTGTCAAAAGTGGAGAGAGTTCCGATAGAGATATCAAGCAAACCTGAAAATGAAAAATATCTTAAGACCAAACGAGATAAAATGGGACATATGATACTGGGCAAGAAAAAATAATTACGGAAAAAAATTGAGAGACGAACAGAAACACTGCGAATTTTGCGGAACAGAATATAAAGGCAAGTTTTACAGTAAAGGATCATATTATACAGTATTACAATGTCCTCAATGCGATCTTTTATGGTCGGATCCTCTGACGGACGAAAGATATGAGGAGAGTATTAACTCCCACTATTTCGGTGAAGAGATATATCTGAGAAAGGAAAAAGGACAGAAAGAAAGGTTCAAAGTTCAGATCGAAAAAGTACTGAAACTGTATGATCCGAAGATCACTAAAAACGAAATTAAAATACTTGATGTAGGATCTGGTCTCGGCTTTTTTCTTGACGTATGCGATGAAATGCAGATTTATTGTGAAGGATGCGATATCAACGAAAAAGTAGTGAACTACTCGAACAAAATAAGGAACAGGACAAGGCTGGGGACCATTGACGGTTATTATGAGGACGAGTCTTTCGATATGATATTCGCGCTGAATCTGATCGAGCATATACCTCATCCTAAGGAATTTATATCTCAATGTGCCAGAATACTTAAACCCGGAGGGCTTCTAGTACTTGAAACTCCGATCCAGGAAAGTCTCTTTCATCTTTTCGCCAGGCTGGGTGATCATCTTACCGGGTTCAAAATGAACAATTACGGCATAAATACGAACGGACATATATATAAATTCTGCAATAAAACTTTTGAGAAATTCAAAGACCTCGGCTTCGAGACTGTCCACCGTGAAAAAATAGGTTCGCCCTTGAAGGAGATCTACGGAAAAACATCTTATATGTCCGTGAAAAATAAGATCATAATGAAATTCGTTCTTCCGGTAGTTTGGCTGCTTGCAAGGGTGTTCGGGATGGAGAACAGGGCGTTCGTGATATTCAAAAACAACAAATAAAAAAACCCCTTTAAAAATGGGGTTTTCATTTTATATGGCGGTACACGGACTTGAACCGCGGACACGTGGATTATGATTCCACTGCTCTAACCAACTGAGCTATACCGCCAAAACAGACACCAAATATAATTTAAGATAATATCGTTCGCAAGTGAAAATTTTTAAAATTTTTTTAGGGTAGCTCATCATTTGACCTACCCTCTGTCGTATCTTGCCTGTGAAAGTAAAAGATCAACAGGAGGTTAAAATGAACACAGGTACAACAAATCAGAATTACATCAAAGTAATCACGACTGGTAACGGATCGCAGAGGATAACATTACCTCAGGGTTTCGCAAGAAAACCGGTGATAACTCAGGAACAGGAACTGCTCGACATCTGCAGAAGGCATTATATCGAACACGCCGAAGACGGTAAGAAAAAAATAAGGTTGTACAGATATTATTTTTCGAACGTCGATTATCTTGATTACAGTGCGGACGAAGTTACAGCCGGAGTGTAATTTATTTCTCCGTCGGGACGACGATGCCTTTTATGATTATGTTCTGGAAGAAAATGAATACCGCGAACGTGGGGATCGCGGCGATGACAAGAGCAGCGTAGCCGACCCCGGCGCTGGACCTCTGCATGAGCTGATAGATATGCACCATCATCGTCCACATACTCTGGTCCTGGCAGACTATGAACGCGAACATAAAATTTCTGTATGCTCCATTGAAAGCTCCCAGCGCAATGACCGCCATGATCGGTTTGGACAGCGACATCGCGATACGGGTGAAAATGGTTACCTCGCCGGCACCATCCACGGTCGCTGATTCGAAAAGCTCCTTCGGAAGAGAATCAAAGAACCCTTTAAGCAGAAATATAAAATAACCGTCGGCGGCTCCGGGCAGTATCAGAGCCCAGAAAGTGTTGAGCAGGTTAAGGTTCTTCAGTATAAGGAAATTAGGGATCCCCATGACCATCGGCGGGAAAGCCATTGTGAGCATCAGCACGAGAATGATCTTATAGTTCGATTTGAGTCTAAACCTGCTCATCGCGTAGGCGGCTAGCGGGTTTACGATGACCGCAGTAAGTATCGCCAGCAGGCAGTATATCAGTGTGTTCATGATCGCGCGACCGTTATTGAGCATTTCATCCAGCACCATAATGTAGTTCCTCGTAAGTTGCTCTTTAAAGATTTCACTTTTATATTTTTTGAAGATATCGTAATCAAGCTGAACGAAATCTATTCGCGCACGCCCGAACGACGGGAAAAGCAGCCCGTACTGTCTGTTAAGACTGGCTATGTCTACGTACTTATTCTCAAGAAACCTTTTCCATTCTGGAGCAGCGCTTTTGTCTATGATCACGAATCTGCCGATTTTCATGATAAATTCTTTCCACAGTTTCGCATGATTATTATTTACTGGAATTTCAGAAGGAGGATAAATATTGATCTCGCTGTCGAAATCAGTTCCGAGTTCTCTGTTGATTTTTTCCAAGTCGAGAGTTACGTATTTCTCTTTCAGGAACTCTATATAGTCGAACTGAGCGGAATGTGAAAGCCTGAGCAGGGAAGGATCGAGTGTTTCTATAAATTCAATCCTGTCGTGATTTTCAACAACATTATTCTCAGGTTCGGTTTCCGGCAGTGTGACATCGGCGAAAGTAGCATATCCGTTGTGATAAGCTCTGTTAAGTTCGTCAATGCCGCTGTATTTTTCTTTAAGAAAATCCCTGTAGTCGAACTCAATGCCTGAAAGAATTATATCGGCCGGATCGGACATGTTCTCTATGAAGAAAATATAATCCAGCAGGGGAGCTCCGTTCAGTCTTGCTTCGGATATTCCTATTTCCCCGTAATCTGCGAATTTTGATTCCCATACTCCGTTAAGAAGGCTTATCCCGGGATACTTATCCTTTAAGAACGATCTGAATTTTTCAAATCCCGCATTGTTCAGTCCGATCCTGTGCACGTTCAGCGTTTTCTTCACGTAATGTGTCCAGTATTCAGCTTCAGGTCCATCCGGTATCGTACTCGAAAGTACGATGTTGTCCCATGAAGCGTAAGAGGTCCCTAACGAGTCGTTCAATGCAGAAAGATCGCCTTTGAATGCAGTAAAAAGTTCCCTCGATATATAGTGCCCGTCGGCGGAGAGCCATATCTTGTGCCTCGGATGAAGTTCTTTCCTGAATCTGTCATAAGGAACAAGCATCCCTGATCTGTCCGACGTGAAAGAGCGTGTAAGTATCTCCTTGCTTTCCTCTCTGACATCCTCCCATGCGGGTGCGGAAATTCCATATTTAGCATTCAGCGCTGAAAGGTCGCCGTCAACTTCGTCCGACATTTTTTCCCTGAAAGCGCGTTCGTTGTATGTGTAGACCCCTCTCGAGAACTGCTCGGAAACAGCGAAATCGAATTCGTCGTACTTATCTTCGTTCAGGTTTATAAAACCATTCCAGTCCGATACAAAATTCTCGTTCAGTTTTTCCGGTATTTTGAGATAGTCAACCGCATAGAACATGTGCTTGTACTGCGCAGAAAAAAGCGAGATCTCCTCGTTGAATCTTGATTCAATGTATTTCTTAAAAAGCATTTCCTCACTGTAAAAATACTGAGGAACAAGATCGAGCCTGACCGAATCGACTTTTCCCTTAAATGACGCCGAGATCATGATCAGGAAAGGATAGATCATAGTAATTCCGCCGAGAATGAGAGCGATATGAATACCAGTGTTGAGCGATCTTACTCTGAGCGATTTTCTTCCGACCTTCCCGATAATTCCCATAATTTTCCTAGTTCGACTTGAATTCCATATTCGACAGTTTTTTTATCTGAACGACAGTGACGAGCATGAGCAGAAGTCCGAGCATCCATGCCATAGTCGTAGCTATTCCGAAGTTAAGGTACAGATATGCTTTTTCAAAGATCAGCAGGTCTGCCACTTTAGTAGCCTCGTTCGGTCCTCCGAAGGTCATTACCAGAATGAACTCGCTCTGCTGCGCCGAAGCTATGAACGCGGCGATGAACTGAATGAACAGCAGAGACTTGAGATAGGGGAGAACGATATACCTGATTTTTTTTAAAAATCCCGCTCCGTCTATATCCGCAGCTTCATAAACGTCTTCCGGTATCCCTTTAAGAGCTGCCAGGTAAATAAGCGATCCCGGACCGAGCCCAGCCCATACCGAAGGTATTACGGTAAGGAGCATAGCCAGCGACTCCTCTCTCAGCCATCTTGATTTTTCTAGTCCCAGCGCCAGAAGTATCTGATTAAGTCCGCCTGCATCGGAAGGATCATACAAAAGCTTCCAGAGATAGATGACGATTACACCACTTATGACAGCAGGAAGGTAATAGATCACTCTGTAGAATATCTTTCCGCGCGGCACTTCCTGTAAAAGTATAGCCAGAAAAACGGGAGGGAAGAACCCGATAGATAACGAAAGAAGCATATAATAAAGGGTCTTACCGAGCGCCGACCACCATACGGGATCGAAGAGTACGTCCGCGAAGTTGGAAAGCCCTACCCATTCGGACTGTCCGACGACACTGTAGTTCTGGAAAGCTATCAGCGATCCCATGAGCATAGGTACATATTTCCACAGGATGATCGACCCGAGAGCGGGAGCGAGCAGTAGCGATGCGAGAAGAACGATCTTCGTGTTCTTTCTCTTAGTCAGCTCTATACGGTCAGGAGTGAAGATTTTCCATACTTTGTAAAGTACTATCGAAAAGAAAATGAATATAAAGAAGGCGGCGAAAACGGCTATTCTGTTCCTTGATCTCCTGATCTCAGGCGGGATAATGCCTATCATTTTCTCATTGGTCCTTTGCACAGCGTCTGAGAATATATCTGAGATATTTTTTTCTTTTTCCTCATCTGAGTTACCAAGTTCTCCCTTTTCCTCAAGCGAGATGCATTTCTCGATCGGATAAGTCATGAATTCGTATATTTTCTGTGTGTTCCTTCCGTACGGTTCCGGTTTTCCGTTGGCAAGCGCATCCTCGAAGGTCTCGATCCAGTCAGGAGGAGTATAACGAATGAATTCTTCGTATCCGTATTTCTTTAAATACAACGGGTTCTGCATCCTGCCGTATCCCGCGTTTATCATGACTTCCAGTCTTATTTTTCTCGCTTCATCACTGTCGTAAAAGCGGATGTACTCCCACGCCGCCTGCCTGACCTTTTCAGGATCCCTTTTACCAAGCCCTCCGTTGTTCGATATACCTGCGCCGGAGAATATTCCCATCATGCGGCAATTGATCTCGGAACCGCGCAGTCCGGTCGGTCCTTTCGGCGGAGGAGCTATGCCCCACAGGTTAGGGTCGACCTCACCTCCGAGCCGCTTGTCGTCCATGTAACCCATGACCATACCGAGCCTGCCCTCATCACGGGCCTGACCCCAGTTGCCGTCGCGGATCACGAATCCGGTCTGATCGTTTCCGTTTTGGTCTCGCCATTTGGTTGTTATAAGTTTAAGGTAGAATTTCATCGCCTTGATCGCAGGTTCACCATCGAATGAAGCACTCCATTCACCAGTCTCGGGATCCTGCGTAACAGCGTCCCCACCCGCGCTCCATAGGTAGGTGATCCAGTCGTACGCAGCCTGCTGTCCCGCCGCAAGGTAAAGTCCGTATGTTCCTTCTGAAGGATTCGACAGGATCTTTGAATAACTTAGCAGTTCGTCCCAGTCACGCGGCGGTCTTTCCGGATCCAGCCCGTACCTGTAGAAAAGGTCTTTTCTGTACAGCATCACCCTTACGAGCGTTTCATAAGGCATCATCCAGTAATGTTTTTCAGTGTCTCCGATCTTCTTTCTGCGGACGACGGGCATTACAGGTTTAGCGATCCTGTCCGACACATCGCTTTCAGGCATGCTCTCCACGAATTCGTCGAGGGGGTAGAGGAAACCGTTCTCGATATAAGTTGAAGACTGTCTGAAATTAACATAAAGGATGTCCGGGGAAACACCTCCCGCGATCGCCATGAGAGGTCCCGCATCAAGCTCCATGTTCTCGAGCTCTATACCTGAAAAAGACCTGAGTTCAATGTGAGGGAATTTTTTCTTGAAAGCCTCAATGACTGCCATATCGGCACGGTTGAAAGCCTCGTTGCTCTTGGGATCGGGAAGCTTGAAGACTTTGAGGATAATATTCTCATTTGCTGCGAGGAAAAAAGTTACAGAAAGAATGAAAAATATAAAATGTCTTTTAGTCACTCGAGATCAGATCCTGTTTTCTGTTTGTGCGTTGAAGAAATGCGACCTTGAGAGGTCAAGCCTTATTTTAATTTTTTCGCCGGGTTCGTAAGTTCTGCCTGAAGCCTCGACCCTTGAAATGACTTCATGATCCGAACATCTGAGATAGAGATAGACTTCAGATCCCAAAGGTTCCACGACTTCGACCGTGCCTTCGATCTCAGGATTATTCTGATCCTGAGAGGCTGTAAGCGACCCGGCATTTTCCGGCCTGATGCCGAAGATGACGTTCATACCGTTCTTCAGCTCAGGTTTATTCAGATATACAAGATCTATTTTTAGTCCCGAAGCACAGATAAAAGTGTTATCTTCGATCGTTCCTTCAAAGAAGTTCATCTGAGGCATTCCGATGAAACCCGCGACGAACTTGTTGACAGGCGTATTATAGAGGACCAGCGGTTCCGCGGCCTGCTGTATGACCCCGTCCTTCATGACAACGATCCTGTCGCCCATGGTCATAGCCTCGGTCTGATCGTGAGTAACGTATATCATCGTAGCTCCGATTATTACGTGAAGCCTCTTTATTTCGGTGCGCATCTGCGTTCTCAGCTTGGCGTCAAGGTTGGACAGCGGCTCATCGAAGAGAAAAACCTCGGGTTTTCTCACGATCGCCCTTCCGACGGCGACTCTCTGTCTCTGACCTCCGGACAGCGCTTTAGGCCTCCGGTTAAGCAGTTCCGTTATTCCGAGGATATCAGCCGCTTCTTTTACGCGTTTGTCAATGTCGCTTTTCGATGTTTTTCTCAGCTTTAATCCGAAAGCCATATTCTCGTAAACCGTCATATGCGGATAGAGCGCGTAGTTCTGGAATACCATTGCGATGTCGCGGTCCTTAGGAAGCACATCGTTCACGATCCTGTTCCCGATTGAAACAGTTCCGGAAGATATTTCCTCGAGTCCGGCTATCATTCTGAGCGTTGTCGATTTTCCGCAGCCCGACGGTCCGACGAAGACCATGAATTCCCTGTCCTTTATATCGAGACTGAAATCCTGAACGGCTACATTTCCGCCGTCGTATATCTTTTTTACGTTCTTTAAAATAACGCCTGCCATTACATATCCATAAAGTTTATAAGTTCTTCAACCGTAGTGAAAGCAAGTGCGGTCACCGTGTCAGCTGCTCCGTAATAGATCGCGATCCTGCCTTCTTCATCGTGTAGCGCTGCGCAGGGAAAGACCACGTTCGGGACGTCGCCGACGCACTCGTAATATTCCCAGGGCGCGAGGATAAAGTTCTTAGTTCTCTTCAGAACTTTCCACGGCTGTTCGAGGTCTAACAGCGCTGCCCCCATGCTGTAAACGAAACCGTTACATGAGGTAAGCACGCCGTGATAGATGAGCAGCCAGCCGTGTTCCGTTTCTATCGGAACGGGTCCCGCGCCGACCTTTGTACTTTGCCATCCGTCTTTCACCGTGCCCATGATATGCCTGTGCTTTCCCCAGTAGACAAGATCCGGGCTTTGGGAATAGAATATCTCGCCGAAAGCCGTATGGCCCGTATCGCTCGGGCGCGACAGCATCGCGAAGTTGCCGTTGATTTTCTTCGGGAACATGACCCCATTCCTGTTATAAGGCAGAAAAGCGTTCTCGAGCTGAATAAAATTTTTGAAATCATCAGTATATCCCACACCTATAGTCGGACCGTGATATCCGTTGCACCATGTAACGTAGTATCTTCCGCCGATTTCGGTTAGTCTGGGATCATAAGCGTAAATGAAACTGCCTATCTCACTATCATCGCAGGTGAATTTGACCGGTTCGGAATTTATATCCCAACTTATCCCGTCCTTTGAGAATCCTGCGTGGATCCTCATCTGTCTGGCTCTGTTGTCACATCGGAATACGCCTGCATATCCGTCTTTGAAAGGAAGTACCGCGCTGTTGAAAATGCTGTTGGAGTCTTTCAAATGGTCTCTTTTAATAACGGGGTTATTCGAATATCTCCAAACAGGTCCTTTATGATCTTCAGGTTTGCTTTCCCATGGAATTGAAATCTTCATTTTATATAGTCCGTGTTAATAATTTATGATCATCTGGTCACTGTCGGCGAAGTAAATTTTACGATACCCCATCTTTCCGGAATATGCATTGCGATTTCTCCCTGAGGAGACCAGACCCAGTTATGTTCCGGAATATCAGGCTTCTTTACGTACCTGCCGTCAATTATGTCTGTTTCCCATTCAACTCTTGAAAAGTTCACTTTCCATTTTTCTTCAAGGTTCGGCGGTCCGTTATGAGACGCACATTCTTCAAGAACGGACCAGGGTAAAGCTATCTCCATGCTCCATCCTTCGTCTTTATCAGAAGGGTCATTCATTGTCCCTTTCAGGTCTACAGCATATTTTATATCTCTGACATCCCATGCGTCAACCGCCTGTCCGTTATCTTTGTATGGTCTGGTCAGCAGCAGATCCCACAGAGTACCGAAAGCATTGAATTCAAGCTCATAATAATTTAGTCTATCACCGTCGGGATCTATAAATATCTCAAAATCGTTGTCATAAAATATCACCGCATCCCTTTCGGTCAGTGTCGCCCAGATGTTTGGTTCCTCCATTTCTGCAAAAAAATACATGTATTTGTCATCCCATGCCATTTTTACGCGGGTTTTATAATAAGGTGCGGGTTTGAGATCTCCTTCGATATCAACGAAAAGATCAGTCCATGGAACATTGTTCCAGATATGTTCTGACGCTTTACCGTCAATGACAAGAGGTTCTGTTTTTCGGCATTCGTATTCTTTAGGCGTTTGCGCTTCGGCCAAAAATACGGCTAATAATAATATGAATATTGACAGCATCATTAACGCTCCTTAAAAGATATTGCTTCGGAATTTACTTCTGTGTATATTTAAAGTCAATTGATAAATTAGTAATTCTGTAAAATGTCATTGAATTTAACAATAAAATTCTTTTTATTCCGTTAACTTTTAAAAAAGGATAAATGAGAATGCGTTCGAAAATATTAGTAGGAATAGGGGTCCTGATGCTGTTGATCTCCTGCGGAAAGAAGTCTAACGGAGATGCTGAAATCGTTAATGGTGTGAAGATATACAAGAACGGAAATTTCCCTTCAGACAGAAAAGTGGGTCTTAATACCGAATTCCTCTTTAATCTCAATGAAGATACCGGAGATACTTCCGCAGTGATCAGGACTGTTTCATCTATTGATATAGATAATGAAGGTAATATTTACATTCTTGACAGAAGAAAAAGTACGGTTTTCAAGTTCAATTCTGACGGAAAGCTTGTTATTACTTTCGGCAAAAGAGGAACAGGGCCGGGCGAATTGGCCAGGCCGGAACAGGTACTTGTCTCAGGTGATACTGTTTATATTTCAGATATGAGACAGAGAAAGATAATCCTGTTCAATCTCCAAGGAGAATATGTAAGAGATATTATACCTTTGAGAGATAACGGATTCCCTCAGAATCTCGCTAAAGTTGCAGACGGCAGATTCGCAGGAGTGCTCTTCGGAAGGGGAGGCAGAGGCGGTCCCGGACCGAGGATTGCGACTATTTTTTTCTCGATCCTGAACAGCAGATTTGAGAAAATCTCCGATATATTCTCGCAGCAGTTCGAATTCGACAGGGATAATTTTAATCCTCTCGATCATCAGAGTAAGTTCACAACAGGCGGAGGAAGGATATATTTCGCAGAAAACACCGAGGATAAAATACTCGTAAGTGTTTTTGACCAGGACGGTAAAAAGACCGAGGAGATAAGGAAAAGCTATGCGAAAGTGATGTATTCCGACCGGGAAAGAGAAATGTTTGAAAAGCGAAAGAATACCGATTTCAGATGGCATGATGTGGATGTTTCAAGTTTCAGGTATAAAAAATCTGTGGAGAATATTTTCTTTCATCCTGACGGGTATATTTTTCTTGAAACAGCGCGAAAAACGGACGCTGACGAACAGCTCCATTTTCAGCTGGATATTTTCAGGGACGGTAAGTATTTAAATACTGTTGATCTTAATAAAAACGATCCTGAATTCTATTACAACGAAGACGGTTTTCAGAAGATCATGAAAGGAGACGAGCTTTTCGTTTATAATGAAGATGATAACCTGATAAGCGTATATCGTATAAAAGTTACTCAATAATCTGATAAATTTCGTGTTGATTTTAAGGATATTTTTCCTTATATACCTGTCAGTTCAAGAAAATGAAACGGACGAATGAGTAATACATTAATAATAAATTTAAATAAATAAATAAAACTAAAAGGTGCCTATGAAGAAAATTCTAACGACACTGTCCATCCTTTTCTCAGCCTTTTATCTTTGCGCTCAGGAACCGGTGCAGGAAGCTGTTCTGACTACTGATTCGCTCGTCGCTCATACCGACTCAACAACCGCAGCGGAAACTTCTAAACCTCTGACGGATGAGGAGAAGTTGTGCAAAAGCGTCGCGGAAGATATTATGATGCTTTATGGTAAATGGGATGTGGCAAAAGACTACGAGATTCTAATCCCCAGGATCAGTCGGTATGTTGATGAATTCTACGGGAGAGGGAATGATCCTGACAGTTCTAACAAGAAAGACATGGTCAGGTTAAGGGAGCTTTATGTTAACATACTCGGAAAGGTCAGTGACGAGTATTATCGAGGTATCCTGAACACAGATATCGAAAGGATCGATTCAGAACTGAACGGGCAGCAGAAAAATCCTGCTCTTATAGGTTATGCGGATAAAATGGATTTTGACAGGCTGAAGATTATTGAGGAGTTCGTGGTCGCGTCCACTGATCCTGAAATAGTTTCGTTCATGAATGAACTGAGAAGCATTCTAAGGAACATCAGAAGGTACAGCATTGGTTTTGACAATACACTGGACAATGTTTATGAGGAGATAACAAGAGTAACTGATAAAAGAGTTTATTTTCTTTACATTGAGGACTGGGTAAAGCAGGGACTGGAGAGAACTTCAGGCACCCTAGCGGATGTAGTTAACTCAAAAGAAGAAGAATTCCAGAAACATATAGACAGCGACGTTGAAGATATTTATGCTGAACTGACTGACGCAAGAGAAAAAGATGATAAAGCTGCTACGGCAAGACTGTATTATCAGTGGACCGAAGCGAGAAAAGTTAATATAGACCGTGTTAAAACCGACGAAGTCTCCAGGCTGAGTTCGATAGTCTCGGGTTTTTTGGTCTCTCCGGGTGTTTATGATATCAATCAGGACCTGATTTTCAAAATTAAAACTGACAGCGAAAATCTCAGACCTTATCTTGAGAATCTTCTGAAGATTAAATTCTACAACGATCTGAACTCAAGATTCAGAGTTTATTCAAGGTTCGCGGTCGAAAAAGGTTTCAGAGAATACAGGGTGAACGTTCTTATAGGTACGTTCATGTTCTTTATTCTATTCTTCTATGTTTTCGCAACCGTAAGAAAGAAAAGAGAGACTATTTTTATCAGAAGGATACCCGGTCTTGACGCTATTGATGATGCCATCGGTAGAGCGACTGAGATGGGTAAACCTGTGATTTACGATTCTGGTATCGGCGGATGGGCGAATGTTCAGACTATAGCGAGTATGCTTATTCTCAGGAACGTTGCGAAAAGGGTCGCCGAGTTTAAAGCGGAGATAATTTATCCAGCATATGATCCTATTGTGCTGCAGATTGCTGAAGAAATGATCGGTTCGGGATTTCTTGATGCCGGATACCCTGAGGATCATAAAAAATCAAACTGCTTCTTTCTGGTGCAGGACCAGTTCCCTTACGCGGCTGGACTCGCCGGAATAGTTTCCAGAATCAAGCCTGCAACGGCTTTCCATTTCGGAAGTTACGCGGCTGAGTCGCTTCTTATATCTGAAGCTGGTTTCGCTGCCGGTGCTATACAGGTGGCAGGAACGGTAGATGCTTCACAGCTTCCTTTCTTTATTACTGCGTGTGATTATACTCTTATAGGAGAAGAACTCTACGCTGCGGCCGCTTATCTTTCAAGGGAGGCTCAGGTGCTTTCGAACCTTAAATTGTCCGATTACGGTAAAGTGATCTTCGGTGTCATGTTCCTGTTGGGTACAATTCTTCTGACGATCAACCCGGACTGGACGATAATCGTTGATATTCTGGATACTCATTAATAATAATTACAGGATCAGGAAATGAAAAAAGAAATTCCGATATTTATAGGCCTAATAGTGGGTGTTCTGTGGTACAGCGAGTTTTTCGTGGCGGGTCTGTTCTATGAAAACTTAAAGCTGTTCTTTGCGAACGGTCTCAAGATCGGCGGGGTTGTCGGTGTGATGATATCGATCTATTCGGTCGGCAGACAGAATTATTTCAAGATAAAATATAATAACGAAAGATATTACTCGATCCTCAGGGTGACGATGATATTTCTGATGATATTTTTGGGAGCGAAAAGAGGTATGAACCCGGGAACTCCGTACAATTCTATGTTCATGAATGTTTACGTTCCTTTCCAAGCTACAGTATTTTCACTTCTTGCTTTTTATATCGCATCCGCAGCATACAGGTCTTTCAAGGCTAAGTCGCTTGAATCCGGAGTACTGCTTATAGCATCGGTGATCGTCATGCTGGGAAAGATACCTCTGGGTGAAGCTATATGGAGCAATATCCCGATACTGGGAGAATGGATAATGGATGCACCGTCGAGCGCCGGAAGGAGGGCGATAATCTTCGGCGGTTATCTTGGGTCAATAACAATGATGATAAGGATCTTCTTCGGTCTCGAAAGATCCCATCTGTCAGAATAAAGCGGGAGACGATATATGAAATGGTTAGAAAAACTTAAAAAGATCGACAGAAGGATTATATATTTTCTCGTATTTCTTTCGATACTGATACCTTTTCTTCCGGGAATGGATTTCTTAAGATTTCCCGTGAGCCCTACTAAGGAGACGACGGCTATATTTAATATCATTGAAGGTCTGAATGAGGGTGACGCCGTACATGTTGACTGGGCTTTTGATCCCTCGGTAAAAGCGGAACTCCTTCCATTCTTCAAAGCTTTTTTCAAACACTGCATGAAGAAACGTCTTAAGGTGTTCATATATTATGCTACTATCAACGGTATAAATCTTGGTAAAGAGGCGGTAGCAAAAATAACGGCAGAGGATGAGTTCTCTCAATACAAAGAAGGTGTCGACTATATCCAAATGGAATGGATCCCTATTCAGCCTGACATCATGATATTCAGCATGTCGACCGATTATAAAGGCACGTTCAAGAAGGAAGGAACTATATTCAACGGGATCGAGACTCTCAACGATATAAAGTATATAATGGGACTTTCCGGTTCGAGCTGGCATCAAATATGGATAGACATGCAGATCAGGTTCGGGTATAAAATGGGACTGGGTGTTACTGCCGTAATGGGACCGGATTTTATTCCTTATACTCAGACAGGTCAGCTTCAGGGTTTGAGTTACGGGCTTAGAGGAGCGGCTGAATATGAAAGGATGGTATCCGAAAAGTACGACAGGAATTATTACGATACCGCAACAAGAGGTATGTCTTCTCTGACCCTTTCCCACCTGGTCATCTTCGGTCTTGTTATCATTGGGAATATAGTATATTTTGTTGAAAAAAAGAACAGGAGCAATTAAGATGGACGCATTACTTGACACTATCTTTCTGAGCGACTTTGTTACGAACTGGATGCCTGTTCTGGCAACTATTATGATAATGTCGTTTCTCTATAAGGATAATCCTCTATATAAAATCGGAGAGAATATCTTCATCGGAGTTTCTCTTGGTTACGGCTGGCTGGTATCATGGAATTATGTTATAAAACCTTTCTTTCTTATGCCTTTGAGCGATATGGCGACAGAATTCAAAATGTCAGATCTTTTGATCGTGGTATGGTTCGTTCTTGCTTTTACGATGTTCTTCAGGCTATCAAGAAAAAAAGCGTGGGTGGCGAATTATTATTTCGGATTCTTGTTCGGTTACGTTGCCGGTTATGAAATACCTGTGATCGTTCAGAATATACTTAAACAGAGCACGAACCTGATGACCCCGCTCAATAAAGGATCGTTTTTTGAAACTACTAAATGGATCGTGCTGGTTTTCGGTACTTTTGCAGCTCTCATGTATTTCTTCTTTTCAAAACCCCATAAGGGCATTCTCGGTAAAACAGCAAGAGCAGGTATTGTTGTCATGATGATATTCTTCGGTGCGGCTTTCGGCTCAACCGTTATGGGAAGGGTTGCGCTCTTCATCGACAGGACTCTGGTTCTGGTAGACCATCCATTCGAATCCCTGATCTCTTCTATTCTTGTAATAGCGTTTTTGATCATCTACTTCAAATTCTTCCACAAAGAAAAAATTCAGGATGATCACGGTTTTATGTAGCATATAAAGGCAGCTAAGGCTGCCTTTTTTAGTACAGTATTATAGGAGAAAAAATGAATATATTTACTAAAACGATGATGAAACAAAGAACGGCAGCTTATGAGCTTAATAAAATAAATATCCTTGATTCTTTTAACATAAAAAATGATGCAAAGTTTATGGATCTTGGTTGTGATGATGGTGTGTGGACAAAAAAAATAGCTGATAAAATTCAAACAGAGAATATTCATGGTATTGAGATAGTAAAAGAAAGAGCTGAAGTAGCTAAAAAATCTGGAATCGAAGTTAAGATCAGTGATCTGAATGTAAAATTTCCTTACGAAGATAATCAGTTCGATATTATTCATTC
>QKDR01000057.1 GCA_003252515.1 Candidatus Delongbacteria bacterium
TTAATATTATTAACATTTTATTTTATTTCTATTAATTTTATCAACATTTCCAACCCTCCGATATAATATTAGAGATCGGACTTTGTTCTGTTAATTCATTAATTAATATTTTATTTTCATTGATTGGCGATCCATAATTCATTATTATATACAGGATATTTATAAAAAAAGGGGTCGGATCATGAAAACATCTTTATTCCGGTATTTCTTTATTACGCTTTTACTCGCTGTCTTTATTCTTCCGCTGCTCTCTCAGGACAAAAGCGAAGTCTCGCTTCCCTGGACGGAATTTAAGAACCTGACCAACATCGATAAGGATATGGTCGTCATCCCGATGGAAACTTTCGAGAAACTTCTTATTCAGGCGGGTAAAGAGAATCAGAAAGCTTATAACATCGCTAACGGCAATGTGATCCTTTCTCAAACGGAATTCAAAAAACTTGTAGACAACATGAAAACCCCGGGTACTAATATAAAACCTCCTTACGACTATCTTGTAACGAAAGCGGTCTATAAAGGAAAGATGAGCACCGACAACACCGACTTCACTGCGACCTTCCTCGTACATGTTCTCAAGGACGATCAGTATCTAAAGATTCCGGTCATACCGAACTCGACCGCTGTTAAGGATATAAAGGTCAACGGGAAATCCGCACTTATCGTCAGCGAAAGCGGTTACAGCAATGTTGTTCTTCAGGGAAAAGGCGAGTATAAGATCGAAGCTGAATTCTCCGTAAAGTCCACTTTGGCGAAAGGCCCGTATGAACTATACATTAATATTAATAAGACACCGATAACGCTTTTCGAACTTGACATTCCGATGCCTCAGATCGAGGTCGAGATCCCTCAGGCAAACCAGATAAGAACTTCCGAGAACAATAGAATCACGAGTGTATCTGCCGTCATAACAGAAAGTTACAACATCAGCGTCAAATGGCGAAAAAAGTTCGAGATCATAGAAAAACTTCCTCCGAAAGTGTATGCGGACATGAACCATCTCATCTCGATCGAGGACAATACGCTTAAAACAACGACACAGATAAACTATAATATTCTACATTCGGAAATTGAGACGGTCGCGGTTTCTTTAGACGATAACGTTAACATCCTGAACATTTACGGAGCAGGCACGGGCGAGTGGCAGGAGATAGTGAAGAACGACGTCCGGCAGATCATTATTCCTTTCACTTACGGTAAGAAAGGGAATGCAAGTGTTACTATCGTGACCGAGGTGCCTTTGAGCGCCGAGGGGCTGGAGACCGCATTCACTGGAATAAAAACGCTGAACACGATCAGAGAGACCGGGTCTATCGGGATCGAGCTGAACACCAGCGCCGAAGTGACCGTGACCGAGAACAAAGGCCTCGAAAGGATCGCAGTCCAGACTTTACCCTCCGACATCCTGAGCAGATCCGCAAAACCGCTGATAGAGGGCTTCAAATATGCCAAACATCCTTTCGAGCTTATGCTTAACATAAAGAAGCATAAGAAGATCGGCGTTCCTATGGCAGCGGCTTATTCTGCGAATGTGGTAACGCTGTTCACCGAGGACGGCAAGATCGTCCACAGCATAGAATACAAGATCAAGAACAGCTCAAAACAGTTTTTGGAGGTTAAACTTCCCGCGGATGCTCAGGTGTTCAGCGTTTTCGTCAACAGCAGCCCTGTCGAGTCATCCCTGAACGACGACGGAAAGCTGCTCATTCCGCTCATCAGGTCGAACAGTCTAAATTCCACAACGGACACTTTCCCGGTCGAGGTGATCTTCGCGACATCGGAGCACAAATTCGGATTCTTCGGCATAAAAGAAACTCTGCTTCCGCCCATCGACCTTTTCACCAGTCAGATCATGTGGTCAGTTTACATACCTCACGGCTATAAATACATCTATTTCGACAGTTCGCTTGAGAAGGAAGAACTAATCAGAGGGGTGAACATCTTCGGCGGAGAGGAAAGAGTGTATGATGAAGAGAACGGGCTTGGCGACGACATGATGGAATACGATTCTTATGACGACAAGAACATCGGAAGATCCAGAGAAGCTAAACGGCAGATGAGCGAGTTCAGGAACGCACCTATCGAGGCTGAAGAACAACTTTTGCAGATGAAAAAGGAAAAAGCATTCAATTCAAAAATGGACGAACTCGCGCTCGCCGCACCTTCCGTGTCGCAGACTGCAGGAGTAATGTCCGGCGGAACAGGGTTGATGCCGATCAGGATCAAGATCCCGACCACAGGTCAGGTCTACAGGTTCGCGAAAACCGTCGTTAATCCGGAAGATCCTCTTACTTTCAAAGTATATTTCGTTCAGAGCTGGGTCCCGAAAGCAGTAAAATGGCTCTTCTGGATAGTCGTCATCCTGATAATCTATATCATCGTTAAAAAACTCTTCAAGAAATTCTTCAGCGCGGAAGATGAGATCGAAGGAGAGACAATTCACTATGACGAGGCTGAATATAAAAAAGAAGCTCCGGAATCCGAAGAACCTGAAAAGAAAGAGGAAGGGGAAAAGAAGGAATAATTTTCTATAAATGAACGAAGTTGAAAAAAAAGAGTGGGCATACCGAAGAGCGTCAGGTGGTGGAAAAGCCGTAACTGCCGCCTCTTTGATAATATCCGTTATTATGTGGGTCGAAGCTTTTAACAGCGGCAGGTTTATTCATTATATGCAGGCCGTTTTCGTCACGGTCGCGTGTCTGATCTTCGCGGTTTTGACTGCCAGAACGATCAGGAGTAAGAGAGAAACTTGACCAAATATATAAATATCAGGCATTTGCACTACGGTTACGAACCTGATACGGATACAGAAATTTTAATTATAGGGACTTTCAACCCGGATACTGAAACGAACAAGGCCGATTTCTTTTACGGGAGACCGAAGAATCACCTCTGGACTCTATTGCCTGTTGCATTGGGAGAACCCGATCTGAAAGGACAAACGAAAGAGAAGAAGATCGGATTCATCAGAAAACACAAGCTCGACTTCGCTGATCTTATTACCTCGATTTCTATCCCGAAAGGATCGGAAACAGACTATCGCGACAGCTTTATTGATGGAAAAGTAACCGAGTGGAATGATGTAATATCCATAATTTCAGGTCTTAAGAATCTGAAGAAAATCTGCTTTACCAGAAAAACATTTTCAGATATCCCGAATATTAAAAGGATGATCGAAGGAGTCAGAGAACACTGCAAGAATCACGGAATATTATTCAGATACATGATCACTCCTGCGAGGATATATTCAAAAGAGAAGCAGGATGAGTGGAGTGAGTTTATAAATTCTTAATTTAATTTATAGGAATTGATATTCAAAATCCTGACTCATATATTCCGTAGTTATATAGGAAAAGATAAATGTCATGTAACGTATAGCCGCACGTTCTTGGATGATTTAAAAGGGTTATCCAATGAAATACTTTAGCAAAAGAAATCTCACATTATTATTTATAATGATCTCAGTAAGTCAAATTATGGCATTTATATTCTGGTATGCTTTTAAATATGATCTGTTTGCAATATTCTTTGCAAGCTCAATTGTAACATCTTTGTTAGCCATTAAAAAATCAAAAAAATAATTTTAGTCTGATTTTACTTCACCCTAAACATTTTCTCCATCAATTCATAGAGATCGGGATGGTTTGCCTTGAATTTCTTTGGGTTCTCGAAGAAATATTCGCTGACGACGGCGAAGAATTCGGTCTTGTCAGTGGCTCCGTAGGGATTTATGTCGGATCTGCCCTGCATGATCCTGCCGATGTTCTGATGGATAAGTTCGAGCCAGGGAACGATGTACTGTTTCTGCAGGAAGAGCTTGGGTATCCCGTCCGTTGAGCCGTCCGCCTTGTCGATCAAGTGCACGAATTCGTGAATACCGACGTTCGAGCCGTCCCATTCGTTCGCGAAGCCCCAGTGAAGGTCGTGTTTGGACAGGATCATCTTGCCATTCATGTAGCCGTCACCGACCATGCCGGAAATATCGTGCTCGCCGTCGTAGTTCGTCCCGGTCTGAAAACTGTCGTTGAAGCTTTTTTCATACAGCAGAACTTCGTTCAGGTTGAGGTACTGCCATTCGGGGAATCTGAATATCGGTATCACGGCGCTCGCGGCAATGAGCAGCTCATCGTTCCTGGTCACGTTCGCCCCCACCCCGGTGATCTTCACGTTCGACAGAAATTCGGCTACCTTGAATTCAAAGAACTTCTTTTCCTCTTCGCTCAGATCCTTGAAAAATCTCACTTTCGAGTTCAGGATCGAAATATCCTTGACGGACAGTTCCTCCAGAGGCTGCTTCCACTTATCGCTCCTACCCAGATATCTGAACAGCCAGATCAGAAATCCGAAGAAAACGACGAGAAATATCGCGATGTAATTTTCAAACATGCTTAAATTTATGGAATAACTGACGAAATTCCTATATAAATTATGGATAACGGCGACATAAAACCTTATCTTTTCGTAAAAATAAACAAGCGGACGGACCATGAAACTCTCAAAAGCATTCCTCTTCACGACCAAGGAATACCCCAAAGACGCCGACGTAATGAGCGACAAACTTCTGCGTAAATCCAACCTTTTAGTCAAATCTCACGCGGGATTTTTTTATTTCACGCCGCTGCTCAACCGCACTCTGAAAAAGATAAGGAATATCATTTCCGACGAGATGGACAGAGCGGGAGCGCAGGAAGTTCTCATGCCTATCCTGATGAAAAAGGAGTTGTGGGAGGAATCGGGAAGATGGGACACGTACCTGAACGCCGAGATCATGTTCCACTTAAAGAACAGGAAAGACGTTGAAATGTGCCTCGGACCGACGCACGAGGAAGCGGTGACCGACCTTGTAAGGAAGTTCATAACTTCATATAAGCAGCTGCCGGTGATACTTTATCAGCAGAATACGAAATTCCGCGACGAGATAAGGCCCAGGTTCGGACTGATGAGGACTTCGGAGTTCATCATGAAGGACGCGTACAGCTTCGACAGCTCGGAGGAAGGGCTGGACGTTTCTTACCGGACGATGAGGGAGGCTTACAGGCGGATATTCGAAAGGATCGGGCTCGAATACATAATCGTTCAGGCCGACTCGGGCGCGATCGGGGGAAGCGGCTCGGAGGAGTTCATGATCACGGCCGACTCGGGCGAGGACACGATCCTCTACTGTCCGGAATGCAGATACGCGGCGAATCTTGAGAAAGCGGATTCCGTTCTGAACACCGTCGAGTTTAACGATTATAACAAAGAACTTATCAAGCTGCACACTCCTAACATCAGAACGGTCGAGGAACTGGTCGGTTTCACGGGCATTCCGGCGCACCAGATGATCAAGACGATCATATTCAGACTTATTTATAAGGATTCCGAGAAATTCGCGGCCGTGATGATCCGCGGTGATCTTGAGATAAACGAAGTGAAACTGCTGAACTATTTCGGATGCCTTGACATGGTCAAGGCCACAGTGGAGGAGATCGGCTCTCTGACCGGCGCGGAGGTCGGCTTTGCGGGTCCGTTCAACCTGAACTCCAAAATTCAGCTCGTGGGTGACAGGTCCATTGCCGAAGTGAATTACTTCCTCTGCGGATGCAACGAGACAGACTATCACAATATCAATGTGTGCTTTGGCAGGGACATGGAGCTTCCGCCTTTAGCGGACCTCAAGACCGCGCGGGAAGGCGAGATCTGCCCGGATTGCGGAAAAAGCGCTCTCGTTCAGAAAATGGGGATCGAGGTGGGACACATCTTCAAGCTCGGAACGAAGTATTCCGAAAAAATGCGCGCGCTGGTAACAGACGAGAGCGGTGCAGATATCCCTATGATCATGGGCTGTTACGGCATCGGGACTTCAAGGATAATTTCAGCGGCAATAGAGCAGAATCACGACGGTAGCGGGATCATCTGGCCGAACTCGATCGCGCCTTATCACATTCTGATCATTACGGTCGGGAAAGAACCTCCCGTAACGGATATAGCCGAAGAACTGTATAATTCGCTTACGGAAAAAGGCTATGAAGTCCTCTATGACGACAGGGAGGTCTCGTTCGGTTTCAAGATGAAGGACGCCGATCTGATCGGTATACCCTACAGGATAATCGCAGGCAGAAAAGCATCTGAGGGCATATTCGAAGTGTCAAAAAGAAGAGACGGGATAAAGCAAGAAATGGAT
>QKDR01000122.1 GCA_003252515.1 Candidatus Delongbacteria bacterium
GAATTTTGTAACGATATTTTTTGGTATCGGATAACTGAAATTGATCTGAAGGAGATCGACAGGTTTATTCGCTTTGTCGAGATTCTCCAGAATAGACAGAACCGGCATGGAGGAAGAAATAATTCCATATTTCTTTCCGTCTATCTCTTCCAGTCCGAAAGGTGCGTGTACAATGTTGAATTGAGAATTTTCTGACTCTTTTTCTATCTCTTCAAGTCTTTGAAGCGCTTTTCTTTTTAACGGGAATACGCTTTTAGTTATCGGAAGGTACGGACCGTTTTTCGTATCGAATACCGGCATTTTACTCTCGGTTTGCTGTTTTACAGTTCCGAAAGAGATATCCTCCTTTGCGTGACATACATGAGTCGTGAGCCTTAAAAATACCGGAATCAGATATCTCTTAGAAAGTTTTACGGCTTCAAGGAACATCTTATAAGCTTCAGTGGGAGTAGCCGGCTCAAGGACAGGTATGTATGACATCCTAGCGAAGTGTCTGTTGTCCTGTTCGTTCTGTGATGAATTAGCTCCGGGATCATCGCCGAGGATGATAACTAGTCCACCAGTCATATTCATCAGCCCGAGCTGGACCAGCGAGTCGGAAGCCACGTTCAGACCGACGGATTTGAAAAACACCGCGGAAAGTCTCCCGTTGATCGTAGCTCCAAAAGCTATTTCAGTAGCGACCTTTTCATTTGTCGCCCACTCGAAATGGTAATTCCTCATTTCTTCAGGAACGCTGAGCAAAGCTTCGGCTATCTCAGGAGTAGGTGATCCCGGATAACTCGTAATAACCTCGACACCTGCTTCGATCATCGCTCGCGCGACCGCGTAATTGCCCATAAAAAGACCTTTCCAGGGCTTCGCGTCTGTCAGCTGTTCGTAAAATTTTTTCATCCTTTACCTCATATAAAAAAGGGCAGTTGAACTGCCCGTTATGATCCGTGTATTATTTTCCTGATCTGAACGCATCCCATTCGTTCATTAGAACATTCACGTCTGTTTTTGTCTTGCTGTACTTACCGTCGTTCCTTATGCTTATCATCTCGCCTTTCACGATCGATATCCATTCCGACAGGGTGACTTCGTAAGGGCCTGGTATCTGTTTAGGGGCCATCGACTGTTTGGGCGCAAGACTTCCGGATTCTTTTTTCGGTACTATTTTCAGTTCAGCCTTTTTCTGCTTTTCCAGATCGACTTTAACCTGACCGTCCATTACAGATATCTCGGTCAGTTTTCCGTCCGCGCTCATCTTGTAGTTGGTCCCGATAACTGCTGCTACGGCTATAGGAGATCTGACCTGAAAATCCTTTTTCTTTGAATCTGCCTTGTTTACATTAGTCCACGATTCACCGGACACCAGATAACCGTTGAAGGCTACATCTTCTCCGGACTGATCGAATTTGTCTATTATATATTCTGTTTTCTCATTGAGCCTGATAATACTGCCGTCAGCAAGCTTTATCTCACATCTGGATTCCCCGCCAGTGAAAAGTGTGTCCTTTTCGAAGACTTTATCCTCTTCATCAAGATCCGTATTCTTTATAACATTCCTGACTTTTAAATCACCGAGCCTGAAGTCTATTTCCCCAACTTCCTTAAGATTGACTGCAACAGATTTAACTGCAGGTTTCTTCATAACCGGTTCTGGTTTGGGTTCTTCAGTTTTCTGTGCTATAGCAGCGGATTCAGGTTCGCCGCTTTTTAGAGCCGGCTGATCTTCAGTTTTCTGCTTCTTGATCTCTTCAACATTAAGTTCGGGAGCTCCGCTGGCTGCGAACAAAAATATTTGGAGCGATAAAAGAAATATGATGATTCTGTACATACTGCCCCCCTATTTCGATTGAAGTTTGAACATTTCCCCGATTTTATCGAGAATCTTACCTGCTATATCTTTTTTATCCATAACAGGCAGTGCTTCAGTTTTATTCGAAGTGATTATAGTGATCCTGTTGCTTTCCGCACCGAACGCCGGATTGGAAGAATTTGTTTCATTAAGAATAATCATGTCCAGATTCTTTTCTTTCATTTTTTTTCGGGCATTTCTAAGGCCATTATCTGTCTCCAGAGCGAATCCTACCAGTATCTGTCCTTTTCGTTTCAATTTCCCTATCTCTTTTAAGATGTCTTTTGTCTTATTTAATTTCAAATCGAGATTTTTAACACTCTTCTTTATCTTGGAATCTGATTTTTCAGGAGCATAATCAGCCACAGCTGCGGACATTATAACACAATCTGCAGTTTTGAACTCTCTAACTACAGCTTTATACATATCCTCCGCCGAAACAATATCAATCCTTTTGATGTGTGAATTGCAGGTTTCACCGGTCGTTCCGGTAACCAGAACTGTTTCAGCACTTCTGTGCGAAGCTTCTTCTGCTATCCTGAATCCGGTCTTTCCGCTGGAGAAGTTCGAAATATACCTTACGGGATCGATCAGCTCGGTCGTTCTGCCTGCCGTTACAAGTATTTTTTTCCCTTTCAACTTACCTGTATTATTCAGATAATAGAGACTTTCTCTGAAAATATTCTCCGGTTCAGACATTCTGCCTTTTGCTTTGTATCCGCAGGCAAGATCCCCGGTATCGGGTTCGATAAAGATAACTCCCTGCTTTTTCAGAGTTCTCATATTCCTCTGAACTGCGGGATTATTGTACATCTTGTCGTTCATAGCCGGACAAATAATCAGCATTTTATTGTACGCGATCAGAGCTGTGCTCAAAGCGTCGTCAGCTATACCGTTCGCCATTTTTCCGATGATGTTGGCGGTCGCCGGCGCGACAATGAAAATATCCGCCCAGTCTGTTATTGAAACATGTTCTGTCGACCATTCGTTCGAGCTGCCGAACGTGTTTGAATAAACCGGTTCGCCCGATAAAGTCCTGAGAGTTGTTTCCGTGATGAACTCGAGTCCGTTTTGAGTGATAACAATCTTGACATTATGACCGGCTTTTTTGAAATACCTGACCAGATAGCAGGTCTTATACGCCGCTATTCCCCCGGTGATACCTATGAGCACATTTTTAGTCTTCAAGTTTGGTTATATCCTCGTATTCCCACTCCAGCTCTTTGTTCAACATCTCGTTCATAGAAACTCTGATAGCTTTAGGAAAGACCGGAAGGTCTTCCACGGCTATGTCAGCGACATATTCCTTGTTGTATTCTTTTTCCGATCTGTCATCTATCATCGCGTTTCGGATCTTTTCGAATTCTCTTGAATTTTTTCTTTCGATCTGCCTCATTCTCTGCCCCAGTATCATGACCGTTTCATAAATATTTCCGTCAGCTTCGTACTGTTCCTGACTTACCCTTCTGTCGTCCTTGTCGCCGATGATGTCGAATTTGTTTTCCATTTTTCTGCCTTTCTATATTTTATTTATTATTTTTTCAGCTGAAAGAACTTTTATTAGCTCCCCGTATGCGGCTTCCAGTGAATCATTCTCTATATTATACGAATATTCTTTCATTTTTTCCATTTCTATTTTAGCGAAATTAAGCCTTTTCTCAATAGTTTCTTTAGAGTCCGTACCTCTAAGCTCCAGTCTGTTTTTCAGTATTTCCATTGACGGAGGATAAATGAAGATCATCACCACATCATCAGGATAAGCCTCTTTTATAGCCAAACCGCCCTGAACGTCAACATCGAATATCACGATCCTGCCTTCCGCGATTGAATCATCGACATATTGTTTCAGAGTACCGTACATGTTGCCGTACACGGTCTTATGCTCAACAAATTCTCCATCATTTACTTTCTTATTGAATTCGTCAGCCGACAGAAAAAAATACTCCACCCCGTTCTTTTCTTTACCTCTCGGTTCTCTTGTAGTAGCGGAAATTGAGAATTCAAAATCAGGGTAATCTTTTCTGAGCATATTGATCAGGGTAGTCTTTCCGCTCCCCGAAGGAGCTGAAAACACTATGAGCTTTCCTTTATTCAACATTCTGTACCTGCTCCCTGACAGCCTCGATTATTTCTTTCATTCTGACTGAAATATGAGATATCTCGGTCAGATTGGTTTTAGCAGATATCGTACTTGCCTCCCTGTGCATTTCCTGGGCCAGGTTGTTCAGAATCTTCCCTGAAGCTTTCTCACTCTCGATAGTTCTGGCGAAAAGATCAATATGTGAAAACAGCCTCGATACTTCCTCTGAAATATCCACTTTGTCACTAATCAGTACCAATTCCTGCTCAAGCCTTTCTCTGTTCAATGATTCTACATCGGTCACAGATCTTAACCGCTCGAGCAATTTCTCGTACTGAACTCTGGCCGAACCGGAAGCGAGAGACCGCGTTTCATCAACGAGAGCTTTGAGTTCGATTATTTTTTCTTCGAGATCGGTAAGAATATTGGCTCCTTCTTTCACCCTGTATCCGATCATTGAAGTCAAAGCTTTTCCGAAACATCCGATGATCGCCGCTTCAGTAATTTCGTTCAGTTTGCTTTCTTTTGTTTCAAAGACATCCTGAAATTTCAATAGTGTATCCAGTTCTATCTTCTGTTCAATTCCCAATTCCCCGGCAAGTTCCTCAAGAGTTTGCTTATATGCTTTTGCGGTCTCTATATCTATCTTCTTGGCCGTATTCCCCTGTGAAGAGGTCAGATTTATCATTACCGTTATACTTCCTCTGCTCAGTTCATTCTTAATCTTTTCTCTCAGTTTCAACTCAAGCTCGTTAAGATATGAAGGCATTCTGAAGTTCAGGTCCAGAAACCTGTGATTGACGCTTTTTATCTCTACTGAAATATCGTAATCCCCGCTTGAATCGGTTCCTTTACCATATCCTGTCATAGACCTTAACAATCATACCTCCGCCTATTTAACGTTCTCATTATCGATTATCGCTTTTCCTCTGGGCTTCTTGATCTCGTATGCTTCGAACCTGTCATCAGTAACGAACCCTTCCCCATAAAGTGTGTCCCTGCCGTCCCTGATCATCATAACGTCCGTATCACTGAATATCTTTGCTTCCTTTCTGTTCCATATAAGCGTATCGGTATAAAGCACATATCCTTTTTCTGAAGTAAAAACGACATCTTCCCATGCTGAAAAAAGTTCTGTAAGGTCATTCATATCACCTTTAACGCTCACAAGTTTTCCTGATCTTACGCCTTTATCAAAAAATTCTATGACAAGCCCTGAGTCTATCCTGTTTTTCGAATACTGTGAATTCCCAAGATTGTCCCTGATCACATAACCGCCCGAAAATTTTGCTTTAAGCATTCCTTCATCAGTAATGTTCACTTTCATATCCCAAATTCTGTTGTCAGCTATACCATTATCCTTACCGGAGCTCGTCGTTTCAACGGATTTCTTACCTGAACAGCTGAAAACGAAGAAACATATTACTACCAGAAATGTTCTAGTCAAGATATTTGCTCTTGGCAGCCTCAAATTTACCGTCTCTTTTTAAAATGAACTCAAGAAATTCCCTTACAGAACCTTTACCTGCTTTTGCGGCTGAAACAAAATCCGCTCTTTCCTTAATTTCCGGACTTGCGTCTGAAGGAGCGCCTTTAAGCCCTGCGTATTTCATCGCCGACCAGTCAAACCAGTCATCGCCGAAATAAGCGATCTCCGAATCGTCCAGTGAGTATTTGGCTTTTATCTCGTTATATGCATCAGTTTTATTTACGTACCCGAAATATACATCTTCTATTCCGAGAACCGCAGCCCGTTGTTTTACTATATCAGCGAACCCGCCGGATATGATCGCGAATTTCAGCCCGTTCTCGGGACAGACGTGTTTCAGAAAAAATCCGTCCTTAACACAGAAAGGCTTCATAAGTTCTCCTCCCGAACTGTAGTAGACCATACCGTCAGTTAAGGCTCCGTCCACATCAAGGATCACCAGCTTTATCTCTTTATTCATAACTAAAATTTCACTTTGTTTATTTTTAATGTCTTTTTTATGAGCTCTTCTGCCATATCCAGGCTGATCATTGATTTTGAATCCGATAGCGCTGATGCGGGATCAGGATGTGTTTCAGCGAAAATTCCGTCAATACTTCCCGTTGCCGTAGCGGCGCATGCCATAGCAAGAGCATATTCCGGTTGTCCTCCCGAAACGCTGCCTTCTGAAGCCGGTCGCTGCAGAGAATGCGTAACATCGTAAACAACAGGATACCCGAATTGTTTCATCTCCATAAAATTCTACAAGATTATTATATCCGAATGTCGTTCCACGTTCTGTCAGAATCACTTTACCGGTACCTGCAGAGACCGCTTTCTCAGTCGCCAGCCTCATTTCTGCCGCAGATGCGAACTGTCCTTTTTTTATGTTTACAATCTTCCCTGTCTTTGCAGCAGAAAGTATAAGATCGGTCTGTCTGCATAAGAAAGCCGGGATCTGGATTATATCTGCTGTTCTTCCGGCTATCTCGGATTCAGCAGAAGTATGAACATCGGTCAATATCGGAAATCCGAATTCGGCTTTTATCTTTTGTAGAATTTTAAGACCATTAACAATACCAGGTCCTGTATATGAATCTATGCTTGACCTGTTCGCTTTGGAATAAGAAGCCTTAAAGATTATGTCGATTTTATATGTTGAAGAAATCTTATATAACTTCTCAGCGATCTTTAAAACTATATCCTCACTTTCAATTACACACGGACCCATTATATAGAACAGACTGTTTCGCTGTTGAAATATCCTTTCGATAATATTATTTGTTTCAAGCTTCTTCATATTCAGTCCCAGATTATAAAATTAAAGATTAAGAAGATAACAATATTTCCGTTTAAAAACAATGGAAAATTTATCGGCACTATCTTCTAAAATTGTCTTTACTTACTTATTTTTTTTGTGTATTTTGTCAATTGCGTACTTTACATAAAAGGATAACTTATGAGAAGTTACCTGAAATTTGATGAAAACAATATTTCCAAGATAATACTGAGATATTCCGTTATTCTGGTGTCTTTTATCGCTTTTTCTCTTCTTGTAATCTACACTCCTAAATATTATATCGAGTACAAAAAAAACACTGAATCAACTAAACAGCATATAGAACAGCTCTTTCAGGAGAGAATAAGATTTGAAGTTGACGAGATCGTAAAAAACATACGCTACCGTTCTTCAGTCCGAAGAAAGTATATGATGCTAAATTTTGATTATGAGAACCACATCATCCTTGACAGAATAATGGAATCCCTTACCAAAAATGATAATATTCCCGAAAACAGAAAAAAGATCTTTACTGAAATACTGAGATCGTATTATCATGGCGACTCTCTTAAAAATTTTTTCATAGCAACTGAGAAATATTTTATTCTAAATACTGATAACGGTACTAAAATTTTCAACCAGAATTTAACTTCTGTATTCGGCTCTGAGTTATCGGATAGCCTGATTACCAGTAATTCTCTACCTGATACAGCTGATTCGGTATTTTCATCTATACTAAAAAGCAGCGAGAATCTTATTAAAGTCCAGTATTCGAATAATTTTGACATATATTACGGTTCAATCGTATCTAAAAAATATTTTCAGCACACTCTTGAAAGTATAATCCTGTCAGAGATCCGGGAAGCGAATATGAAAGGCTCTCAGGAATACATATTTGTCTATAAACTCATAAAACCTGAAGGCGGCAAAGGTTTTGCAAGAATGATAGTAAACCCGAACAGGCCTGATCTTGTCGGAAATCTGATAGATGACGATTATAAAGATATTTACGGATTGGAGTTCCGGAAAGAATTTTTAAAACAGCTGAAATTGAAAGATCAGGCGTTAGTAAGTTACTATTACAAAGTCCC
>QKDR01000063.1 GCA_003252515.1 Candidatus Delongbacteria bacterium
CATGCGAACCTAAAACTCAAAAAAGGGATATCGGGATTTTGAACAATTATGAGATCACTGAAATTACCGCTTACGATATGTTCCCGAACACTGTGCATATAGAATCTCTGGCTATACTTAAAAGGAAAGAATTATGAACCTGATAGAAATATTTCTGCTTGGACTTGCCCTCTCCGCCGACGCTTTCGCCGTATCTATCGCGGCAGGCATCTGCTCGAAAGAAGTAAAAGTAACAGATAAACTCAAGATTTCCGCCTTCTTCGGCGCGTTCCAGGGCATGATGCCCGTCGCGGGCTGGTTCGCGGGTTTTCTGTTCCTGCCCTACATTAAAACCTTCGACCACTGGATCGCAATGGGACTTCTGAGCTTTATCGGGATCAAAATGATGATCGAGAGCAGAAAACCTGAGGACTGCAGGACATTCGACTACTTCGCTTACGGGCCGCTGTTTATAATGGCAGTAGCCACAAGCATCGACGCCCTCGCGGCCGGTCTCAGTATCCTGATACTTGACGTTGAGATCTATTATCCGGCAATTTTCATCGCCTGCACGACCTTCGTAGTATCGCTCGTCGGCGTCAACATCGGCAAACGCGCCGGAAGAAGGCTCGGACAGAGCGCCGAACTCGTCGGCGGGATCATCCTCATCCTCATCGGTATTAAAATTCTTGCGGAAGGACTGGCATAATTTTAAACTGTATAAACATACATGAATTCAAACGGTCTGCAAAAACGGTTCATTCAGATACAAGTCTAAAAATACAACACAGTGTAGTACTTTTAGACGTTAGCCTTAAAAGATTATACAATGAATATTATTTAACCAGCATCTAAGATCCTAATACCTGTTCCCTGATTAAATGAATACAATAAAACTCAATAAATAATTACAGTGTCTCGAATATGCTCGTTAAGGGAGTTATATGTCCGCAATACTGGCATTTTTCGAATTTTGGATTCAGCGCTTTCCCGCATTTTCCGCATTTTTTCACACCGAGCTTGAGCTTCCCGTCAACGGTCCCGTCGAGTTTATCTATCTCGCGCACTCTTTCGATGAGAGCGTCCTCATTTATATCTTTGTCATCCTTCACGAAAGTCCAAACAGCCATGGTAATAAGCTTAAGCCTCTCGAATTTCTCGATAATACTGTCAATCTCGGACCTTGAAGCTCCGCTATCTTTCTGCGGAGGCTGATAATTACCGGGGGGCACCCATTCCAAAGGCATAAACTCTCCTCATTTATGAAATTATTATTCTGGGCCTTATAACGCCTGCTCTGATCCTAGTCCTGCCGTTCAGGCTCGCGATCTTTCCTTCGTTTTCAGTGAAATACCGGATATAATCCTCGTTCATATTTTTATGTCCGAACCCTTCCGTGAGCATGAAAGTAAATCCGATATCTTCCTTTCCTGTAATTGCGACGCCAATTTCTTTTCCGGAAAAATCGACCCAGTCCTTATTATTGACCGAAGCCGCGATCACTCCTTTAAGCTTATACTTCATGGCGGCTTCGAGAACGGCTTTATCCACAGGCTCGGTAAATACGGCGATCGATCCGTTGTGCCTTTCACCTATCCCTTCTCTCGGATTGGCCATTATCAGCCTTCCGAAGTTCTCGCCCCCGAAACCGATTATGCAGTAAGCATATGAACCGTTAACTCTGATATCGGCTGAAATATCCTTATGCACTTCAATGATATTTCCGTTAACGAGCGAATTCAGAAAGAAAGGTTTCGATTTATACTGAATTGTTATCTCGCCCGTAGTCAGATCAACTTTGGTAATATTCCCGGTCGAAAAAGCCTTGAAACTCGAATGTTTTCCCGGTGCTTCGACCATTCCATCATGTTGTTTATCAGTCTTGGAATCGATCACAGCGTTCAGAAGGTCCCTGATAGAACTCCCCGAAGTGATTTGCGCTATGATCTGACCTCTCAGAACGAAGTCTCCCGTCCTGTATTTCAGATACCTGTCAAGCTCTTTAGGTTTAATCCCCATCGCCGCCGCCACATTGACAGTTATTTCCCTGTCATCGTAATCCTGAATCTCTTTCAGCACGATCATACCGTAATCATCGATCTTTATGACCTCGCCTCTGACGTTTGAATTGTAAGTATACGGTACGGGACTGTCTTTCCTTTTATAACTGAATACAGGCTGATCGTATTCGACCGTGTCTCCCTTTCCGATCTTGAGACCGGAGATGATCTCTTCCTTGGAAAGTTTGATATCCCCGACATGTTTTCTCAGATCTATCATATATATTTTCGGCGGATTGAAAACGTTCCTTCCGATCAGAGTGTCGATATTAACCTTCTCGCCCTTCTGCACGAGCATTTCACCTTTATACGGCAGCGATCTGCTGATATCGAACTCACCTCTGAATATCTCGTTCCTTCCTTTTAATGCTCCGTGACCGGCCTGCAGTTCTTTTTTTTCTCCGTAAAGAGCTTTGAACAGAGCAGAACTGTTCCTCCCGTTCTCCCTCGGCCTGCAGTCGAGCAGTATAGGGCTCTGAAGATCGGTCTCTATGACATTACCGTTCGTTCCGAACACGAAACCGTTGATAGCCTCGAACCTGAACCTTCCGCCTTTTTTCATAAAAAAAACCTCGCCCGATCCCATCTTCACAGTTGTGTTATCGTTAAGGTCGGTTATCGACAGCACTTCGACAGGTTCTTTGGATTTTCCTGCCAGCGATACAACGGTGCATATTCTTTTCAGTGATTCCCTTTCGAAAACCTCAACCGCTTTTTCCGGATCTATCAGCGACAGCATTCCCGTCTGCGGAGATTTAAAATATCTGTCGACATAGAATTCTGTTATACCTACCGGCATAAATCCTTCGTTAAGCATATAAACGACATCCTCCTCCGATGTTGAGGAAGAGATAACACCGCCGGCGCCTATGATTCTGTTTACATGCGAGAACTGGAAAAGGATCTCTTTATCCTCCGCAAGATTGAACACTTCCTCGAACGGGCACAGATCGTGCTCCGCTACTCTTCTTCTTCTTTTATCGAGATACCCCATTTTATATATCTGGAGGTTCATTCCTATATGATGTTCCCATGCGATACGGATGCCTTCTGCGGCGCAGGAAAGCTCAATGCACCTTTCACCTCTGCTCTGCGGTATATACTCGGGGTTCAGAGTTTTATTGGAAATGTAATTTCTGATATCGTTGTCATTTATCAGACCGCAGAGGTTCGCCGATATTTTTTCAACCCCCGCTTCCTTGAGCACATTCGACAGAGAATAGCTCATACCCGTATTCGCCGATACCGTCCTGTTTATCTTTGAACTTATACAGGAAAAAACATCCGTCGTCGCGCCGCCTATGTCTACCAGGAGCATGTTCTCTTTATGGCTTGCATGATAAGCCTTCAGGATAAGCTCGACTCCGGTCGGGGTCGGAAGTATGTCCTTTGAAACGGACTTCTTGACCTTCTTGTAGCCGGGGGCATTCTCCATCACGTTCTCCATGAACAGCTGGTGAACTTTCTTACGCACCGGATCGAAATTGAAACTCTCCAGATCGGGTCTGATATTTTCTGTCGTGTGAATATGAAAGTGGTCGCCAAGGATATCCTTCACGAATTCGCGCGCTCCAATGTTTCCGCAGAATACGAGCGGTATCTGTTCTTCCGGCATGAATTTCGATCCCGGTTCCGCCATAGCCAACAGTTCAGCCTGCCTCAGAGTCCCCCAGACGCCCCCGCCGTCTATCCCTCCGGCCATGAGGATCATGTCGGGATGTACTTCCCTTATCATCCTCATCTTCTCCATCTCCATCATCCCGTCGTCAACCGCGAACGATCCCGTGATCACCGCTCCGGCACCGTACGCCGTCGCTTCGGCGGCCTTTCCGGTCTCGGCTTTCGTAAGCCCGAAGACAAGCATTTGGAGCCCCCCGCCTGCAGAGCTTGTCGCCAGGAAAGGAATTGTGATATTCCCACCTTCGTCACAGATCTTAACACCGGACTTTTCCTCAAGTCCCCTGACAACCCGTTCGAGCCCGATGTTCACATCCTCGTACGGCCGTTCGACCGTCGTAATCGAGTCCGACTGAGCCTTGAAATAATATTTATATCCGACTTTTTCGATAAGCAGACCTTTAGTGGTCGTACTCCCGATATCGACTATCAGGATCAAACTGTCTTCAGTAAGGCTTTTCATTTTCAGCTCCGGGATATTTGTAATATAATAATAAAAACACCGCTCTAAGGAAAGTAAATAATTTTTTAATATTTTTTATTTTAAATCTCACCTTTCAGCGATTTGGAGATCACTTCCCCTTTAGAGTTCACATGAAGCTTTTTATAGATATTTTTAATATGAGTGAAAATCGTACCGACAGATATTTCCAGCCGACCCGCTATCATTTTATAGGACAATCCGTCGACAAGACCTTCCACGACCTGTTTTTCCCTGTCCGTGAGATTTGATCCTTCACTGTTTTTGTTCTGAGGCCTGAAGAATTCCAGAACTTTTCTCGCTACGACCGGAGACATCGGAGCTCCTCCGTTAAGCAGAAGATCTATTTCTTTGTGAATATCGTCAAATGACGTGGTTTTGAGTAAATATCCGGACGCTCCCGCCTGTAACGAATCGAATATCCTTCCGCTGTCATCATAGTTCGTCAGCATCACGATGTCTATCCCCGGATATTTTTGTTTAATGAGCTTCACTCCTGAAATGCCTGACATACCCGGCAGGTTTATATCCATCAATATGAACCTCGGAAGATCGTCCTTTTTAACGACATCCAGCATCTCTTCGACGCTACCGCAGCTGAAAAGGCAGACATATCTCTCATCCGAAGTGATACTGTCCGCTACATACTCTCTTATATCGGTTATATCTTCAACAATACCGAACTTTATCATTCGCGCCATCCTCTCAGTTATATTCTGACTTTCACTTCGACAGTAACACCATTTTTCTCAGTCACTTTCAGGGTTCCGCCGATCTTTTCGGCTCTGAAGGTCATGCTCTTCATTCCGTGACCGCCCTGCGACTGCTTTTTATCTGAAAAACCCGCACCGTTATCTTTTACTTTTAATTCAAGCTCTGATCCTTTAAGCTCCAGATTGACGGAAATATCTTCGGCGGCGGAATATTTTATGCTGTTATTTAACGCCTCTTTGAAGATCAGATATATATTCTGCCTGATCTCAGAAGATATCTTAACATCCTTTTTTATGCCGGCCGATCTGAAACTGATACTGACCCCGCATTCAGATTTCATTTTAAAAACGAATTCCTCGATCCTGTCCGACAGTTCACCAAGAGTATCGTTCGCCGATTCGATCGACCATACTATATCGCTGAAAGTATTCATGAGTTCTTTTGTACTGCTGCCGATCTTTTTTGCCGTTATATTTATTTTTTCATTATCTTTTGATCTCTGTATCATTTCCGTTCCCATAAAGATACTGGTAAGTAACGAACCGATCTCATCGTGCAGGTCGCTTGCGATCCTCGTTCTCAGTCTCTCGACCTGAAGTATCTTATTTATCCTCGATCTGTATATGACCCACACTGCCGTCACGATCAAAATCCCGAATATGATCCTGAACCACCATGTTTTATACCACGGCGGAAGTATCGTGAATCCGTATGACAATTTATCTGACCAGAATCCCCATTCGTTCATTGCCATAACCTCAAAAACATATTTGCCCGGATTCAATCCCGTATACCTGATTTTCCTTTCATAGGTGTATTCCCACTTTTCATCTAACCCGGTAAGTCTTAATTTGTACTTTACTTTTTCAGGAGACGGCAGATATATACCTATATATTCAAATGACAGAAAGTTCTGGTCGTAAGTGAATAAATTCCTGTCAGGAACGATTTCCTCATCGAACAGCTTAACGGTGTTCAAATGCATCTTAGCCGGGATATTAATTTCTTTATCCGCTGAAGGATCATAACAGCTGACGCCTTTGACAGTTCCGAACCACAACCTGCCTTTACTGTCCTTAAAAGACGCGTCCCTGAAATTACCGTTATCAACCAGGCCGTCAGACTTGTCAATATGCCTGATCTTTATTGAGTCGCCTTTAAAAGTAAGAATGTCGATCCCTGAGCCTGTAGCGATATAAATATCACCATTGTTGCTTTCCGTGATCGATCCGATCGTACTGCTGCTCAATCCGCTATCCGTATTCAGATATGTCCATTCCCCTTTATAAAGAATGTTCAGACCTTTACCGTAGGTACCGTAGAATTTTCTCCCGGCTTTATCTTCACAGATCGATACTATCTTAAGGCTGTTCAGCCCGTCTTTTAACGATAATGAACTGAATTCATTCCCGTTTTTGACCACGACACCGAGGTATGTGCCGAATTCTATATCTCCTTCTGAATTCCCGAATGCGCACTGTACGTAATCGTCTGCCATGCCGTTCTCTCTGGAATAATTTGATATCCCGCTGTCTCTGATGACACTTACACCTTTTATAGTACAGACATAAAGCGAATTATCCTTCGAGTACAATAATGATAATATCTGATCGTCGATAAGACCGTCTTCTGAAGTTATATTGCTGATCTTCCCGTTCTCAATGATACTCAATCCCGATCGGGTTCCGACGAAGATTTTTCCCTTTTTATCTCCGGTAATACTTCTTACGTTATCCCCGGTCAGACCATTCTTTACGGTTAAATAAGAGAATCTGCCGTTCTTTAAAATATTAACACCCTTTTCAGTTCCGAAGTAAAGAACGCCGCTCTCATCTTCATATATCGATTGCACGATATTATCGCTTAATCCGCTCGAGACATCGTAATTTTCAAAAATACCCGGCCTGTAGATATTTACTCCTCCGCCTGCGCTCCCGAAATATATCGAACCGAAAGAATCTTCATAGATTGACCATATATCGTCAGCTGAAAGACCGTTCCCGACCGTTAAATAATTCCATTTGGCATTATTCCAATATGTAACTCCCCTCATACCGCCGTAATATATAATCCCTTCGGAACTCTGGCAGATTCCGGTAATTCTCGCTTTAAGAAATTCATTTTCCTTATCCTTAGGTAAGAATTTCCCGTTCTCATATACCGACAGACCTTTATTCGTACCGATGTGAAGTCTTCCCTTCCTGTCCTCCATAACTTTCCAGACGGCATTGTCGGCAAGCCCGTTACCTGTATTAAGTTCAGACCATTCATTTTGTTTCAGAATTTTCACACCGGCTTTATATGTGCCGAAACAAAACGTTCCGTCTCTGCATTTGCTGATATTCCATACTGAATTGGACGAATCCAGAGAACATGCATTTCTCTCGTTATCAAGTACGCTTATACCTTCATAACCGCCAAAATAATATTTTCCGTCATTTCCTTTCTTTATAGCCACTACGTCGACATCGTACTTATCGATCTCTCCAAAGGCTTTTGATATTTTCCCGTTCTCATAAGCGACCGTACCTCCTCCGTATGTGGGAAAATATATCCTGCCGTCGTCGTCTTCAAAAATATCATATATCTGCGCCGCCGGCAATCCGTCCGCCGTTCCGTAGCTGATCATATTTATACCGTCCCACCTGCTTATTCCGCCCATGGTCGCGAACCACATATATCCGTTCTTATCTTCGTGGATAGCGCAAATATCCGGCTGGATAAGCCCGCCTTCGGTAGTTATATGTTTCTGTATCCGGATCTGGGTATAAGCAGAGATATAAATAACCAGTATTATTATATTTAATTTCATAGATCTATATCAGGTACTCTCTGTTATTACTTCTTTTCAAAGTATAAACCCCTTTAATTCAATAGTCAAATACAAAAATATTTATAATTTTGATCTTAACCTAACGGGCAATATCATATAAACATAGGATTGTCATGTCTTACCTCAACCGTTATATTATTTATTGAAACAAAAATAATAAATTCAGGAGTGAACAATGAAAAAACTGATCCTGCTTATAATTATGACGTTCTTAACGGCGTCTGTATTCCCCTCGGTTTATTACGTAAGCAGTACGAACGGAAGCGATACTTACAACGGTTCAGCAATCGGACCGTGGGAACATATTTCCTACGCGATATCTCAAGCTGCTGCAGGTGACACTTTAATGCTTTCAGGTACTTTTTATCTGGGACAGGACTCAGGCACAACGTCGAACGGGATCGAGATCACGAAAAGCCTTACATTTATCGGGGAAGGAGCAAAGAGCACGTTCGTCAAAGCGCATCTGAATCCCGGAACTGCGGCGTACAGAGTGTTTAAGGTAAATATCGGTTCTGCTGTAACGATGATGAACATGTCGATAGAGAACGGTGTCTCTACCGGTAACGGAGGAGCAATCGTCAACTGGCACGTGCTTAATCTGATTGATGTCAATATTTCTAATAACGAATGTGCGGATTACGGCGGAGCGATATTCAACTACGGCAACCTGACTTTCAACAGGGTCACTATGCACGACAATACAGCCGGAGAGTACGGAGGCGCTCTGTACAGTCAGGGATTGTACGCTGTCCTTCAGAGCATAACGATGATCAATACTACGATCTCCGGTAACACAGCCACTAACAACAGCGGAGGCGGGATACTTTTATTCGCTGCGGCCAACAGCCGTAACGTAACTATAGATTTCACCATGAACTGCTGTACGATCGCCGATAATTCAACAGGAACTTCGACAGGTGACGGATTGAACTGCGCTACTGCCGAACCGTCCACCTACACAGCACTTATTGATATGGACATCAGGAACTCTGTGTTTGATAATGTATCGAATTATAATGAAAACACTGATAACGGGGGCAGTGTAAATCTCGCCAGATCGTATACTTTCAGCAGTGATGAGACATTACCGACAACGAATTCTTACTACAACAGTGTTGATCCGGATCTTGATCCTCTGGCTGACAACGGCGGTCAGACAATGACACATGCCACATCTTTCGGCAGTAAGATAATAAATGCCATTCCGTACAATCCTTCTACAGAGGATTATAATGAAGCTCCATTGACAGACCAGAGAGGAGTAGACATCAGCAGAGGAAGCAATAAAGACGCGGGATCATACGAGTTCGATCAGTCAGTTACTTTCTATCTCAACAGCGAGATCGGAGACGACGACACCGGCGATGGTTCACAAAGTTCTCCATGGGCAAATCTTTCAAAGGCTTTGAATTATTATTACGACGGTGATATAATTGATATGACAGGGACTTTCTATATGACTGATGACCCCAATAACAGTGAGGAATATTCGATTAGTCGAAATTGTATTATTCAGGGACAGTCTGCAGATCAGACGGTAATTAAAGCATGCCCTGACGGTGAGCAGGCGGAATCAGGATTGTTCGTGGTAAATGTCGGAGCAGGTTTAACTCTAAGAGATATTTCACTTGCCAACGGATATGCAGATTATAACGGAGGTGGAATTCAGTCAAGAAGCGAACTGACCCTTGAAAGAGTTATGATATATGACTGTTCAGCTCCCGGCAATTTAAATTACGGTGGGGCAATATACCATACAGGATCACTTCTTGAAATTACAGGCTCTACAATATATAATAATACTGCAAAGTATTATGGAGGTGCAATTTACCTTTATATATATCAGGACAGCATGACTGTGGATATTACTAATTCGACTTTTTCAAATAACTCAGCTGAAAGTGGTGGTGGAGCTATTTTTGCAACCGTATCATCAAATGATCAGTACACGCCTGCACTACTGACGATGAATATTAATTCATGTACTTTTAAAGATAATATTGATGATTCAAATACAGGAAATTTTCTTGTTCATAACACAATAGGATTATACGCAACTGTTAATACTTCAATAAATAACTCTGTCATTACAGGATACGGAAATAATTTCTCCGGATATCCCGCACAATATACACGTAATTATACGGTCAGTAATGATGCTTCAATGGGAACTTCCGGTTCGGGTAACATTAATGATGTTGACTGTCTTCTGGACATACTTGCAGATAATGGCGGCGGTATATTGACCTGTTCTCTTATGGAAGGCAGTCCCGCAATAGATGCGATCTCAATTACAGCAGGTACGGAAGACTATAACGGAGCTCCGCTGCTTGATCAGAGAGGAGTTGCAATAGTCAACGGCAACAAAGATATGGGAGCTTATGAAGGATCGATCCCTTACTATCTTCCTTCACCGGAATGGTACAGTTATGAATGGGATGGTTATATTTACTGGATATCATGGTGGCCGGTGGAAAGAGCAACGAACTATGCTGTATACTCATCAACTGAGCCTTATGGCGAATTCGGCTTGGAGTGGATCGGTGAAGACTATAATACATACTGGGATAAGACCGTTAATGTTGACCGTTCATGGTTCTTCACTGTTACGGCAATTGATACTACCAGATCTAAAGGAATACCTCAAACTATTGAAATAAAAAAACCTTAAACAATACAGTTCCTCTTTTCCAATCTTGTTTTGGTGGTAGTAGCAGAGTAAATGTTCAAATGGAAAAAATGCGGCGAATAACAGATTATTCGCCGCACATTTTTCTCTCAGTGTTTCAACTTATCAGGTTTTAACTTGATTTTAGCATTATCGCCTATGATCTCCTTAGTGGCGCTTGCTGCTACGATATAATAGAAGTATTTATCACCGGCATCAGCTTTCTGCCAGACAGTATCACTGATCCATGTGCCTGTCGTATCAAGGGTGAAACTTCCGTAAGGATCTTCGGACACATAGACTTTATACTCAGTAGCTCCCGGAACAAAATCCCAGCTCAATGTCGTATTCGTTGAATCACGAACTATCGTAACATTATCAGGTGTGCCAAGGTCTATCGTTCCGGTAAGCGAGACCGCATCAAGCATTACAGCAGCATCTTCAGGAGCGATATAAGTAGTGTCACCCTGAATATAACATGATGTTTTGAACAGAATATAACAACTTTCAAAATTATAATTCACGGGAACACTCACAGACTGCCAGACACCGTTAGTCTGATTGGTTATGTTTGTAAATGAAAGTCCGTAATACTTGGGATGAGCATAATATACATGATCAATACTGCAGTAACTGGTATCTAACTCAGAGTTGTTAAACAAGGTAGCGTTGAGTGCAGTTACCGTATCCTTGTTGTATTTATCCTGAGACACATTTACCATATAGCTGAGATTAAGATTCGAGTAACTGCTGAGATCAATATCAGGCGTTCTGAGTCCGCTTCTGACATAACAAAGACAATTATATGGAGATAGGCCTCTGACATAAGAACAGTAAGTGCCTTCATAAGGTGAAATACCGTTAACAGTTGTCAGATCCGACGCCCATGTATTATTGTAGTCATGCGGTGTAACGTCATTGTTCCAGCAGAGCGGCAACTCACCTTCATGCTCGAAATCTTCATAAATAGGAAGAATTGTAGAATATATGCCGATGCTTTGTATTTCAGTAGCGTCAGATACTTCGTAAGGATCTTCCCCGTATCTTGCCTTCACATAATATTCATAAGCTCCGTCAGGCAAAAGATCGTCATGATAACTCAGTTCTGTCGTTGTACCCAGCAGAACACTATTCCTGTAAATCTCATAATATAAAACATCAGGATCAGGTTCAAGCCACGACAAAGTGAGGCAGTTATCCAATAGTCCGATCCCTTTACTTATTGTAAAGCCTGTAGGTCTTGCATAAGTAATTGGAGCTGTCACATATTTTATACTGCAGTCAAGCATTGAGGATTCGTAAAAATCATAGCCCGGATAATACGCTACCACTACATAGTTGTATACAGTGCCGCCTCTTATCTCTGTATCTGTAAAAGAAGTACTAGTGGTTTCCGCTATCAGCTTGCCTTCACGATAAATCAAATATTTCTCAGGATATCCTGATCCTGTAAAAGCAGGTGGATCATAAGTAAGTGTAAGTGTATTGCTTTCTTTGGCCTGAGCTGCCGCCAGATTGCGCGGAACAGGTCTGTGTTCTCTGTCTTTCATATACCATAACTTGATCTCATCAATATAAATGTGCGATATCTTATTATCCACGGCCTCATCCGTGAAATATTCAGGAATACCTTCGATACCGAGTTTTATCTTTAATGACTTCCCGCTGCCGTAAACTTCTCCTATAGGGAAGTAGAAATTCATGGCGCAGGTCATATGATATTGAGTATCTTCAGTATCATTCGGATTGGACTGCTCGGGATTTGCGGGAAGGTTCCAAGTATAATCTATATAACCGTCTTTCTGAAGATCAAGTGTTTTTACCTTTACATAATCGGCGCCGTCTTTTGACAGTTCGACGGTGAAATCAGACAACTGATCTTCCCAGTACCAGAAATCTCCGTCCCTGTTCCAGTTCTGACGCGCAGCTATGCAGATCTCCAACATGGCGGGATATGTGTCATTAACACGGTATTCTCCTTCGGTCGTCGTGGAAGCCAGATGAAATCCTGTTTCGTAGTGGGCTTCCATCATATACTGATTAGCGGCATAATAATTATAACCCAGATCGTTGATCTTCCAGTAAAGTGCATCCTGTCCTTCGGGAGCAGGCCAGTCTTCAGACCATGCGCCGCCATTCTCCCACTGTTCATAATAAGGACATATCTGGATCTCTCTTTCCTGCACTACATTTATGTTGTCTATAATACTGTTTCCTTCTGCCCTTATAGTATAAAACCCCGGTGCCAGATCGTCCGTATCCCAGATATGATGATAATACGCAAGAGTATCTTCAGGCGCACTGTCCGTAATGAATGTGTCTGTCAGATAATCAGTCTCAATAATATCTTTCTCAAATATTGCTGCTCCGGTATCTGAATTAGTTATTTTATAATTAAGACTGTTCTTCTTATAATATTCGAACGGACGCCAGATCATGGAATGTATCATGTCTCCCGTATGATATTCCGTTCTCTCAACATAGGTCGGGCCTGTTGTTGAAGAGTCTTCATAATCGAACCATTTGCTCTCATTCAGCAGTTTCAGCTTCCATTCAGGTATCAGAAAATCCACTGAAGCAGGCTCAGCTATATCAGTTATACCGTCGTTTATATCGTACGCGTGAAAAGCGGCGTTGTATATTCCGGGATATAGATGTTCGTAATCATTTACATAGGCTTTATAACCCTTATCATAATATGATACGTATTTGCTTTCCTCACTTCCCGATTCACTGTCAGGATCGGTTTCTCTTTTATGGTCGAAAAACAGTGTTTTCTTACATATACCTGTCTTATCTTTCTTTGTCGGACCAAGTGTATCCCAGAACGGGAAAGTGTTATACCAACCGTCCAGACCGTTTATCTCGTTTATATGTCCTGTAGTAACATAATATGCCCATTGCCATTCATAACCAAGATAGCCCCAGTGATACTTTGTTTCAGGGCACGTCATTAAAGCAAAATAAGCTGCGCTCCAGTTCGTTCCGTCAAAGATCATAATGTCATCATCCACGTCCTTCAGAGTGGTCATAAATGTCGCTTCCGATTCAAGAGAGTGATCCGAATAATATCCTCTGTATATATACGGCGCGAACTCAAAATCCCATGGTTCCTCTTCAGCCGGTCTAGGTAAAGTGATCACACAGGTCTGACCGTCAAAGATACGAACGGTAATCGAGTCACTGGTTTCGTATAATTCAGTGTAAGTCGCATCTGAATAATAAGACGCTGTGGCTTTAATCAGCACTTCTCCCGTATAAGCCTTACTGTCCCATGTACGTGTATAATATGTAGTTTTTACTGGCGGCTCAGGTATCTCAGTGTAACTCGTTTCGCCGTCTTTCTTGTAGTAAAATTTCATTGATTCCATATACGGATAATCATTCCAGTTCGCGTCCGTACAGGTAGCCTCGAATACATGAATACTGTCCATCGAGTAATAGTCAGACTTGTAAAGCTCCATCCTTGTAAGTTCGACTATCGGTGAGAGCCTGAACTCTTCACTGTCAATCTTATCAATGAAAGATAAACCGGCGGCTGTTTCTTCATATAACCAAGCTGTTATTTGATAATCGCCCTTTAACTTAAAATCAGGATGATTGATGTTTATGGTGTTATCCGCTCCGTCGCTTGAGAAATACCACTTGAATTCCACATTCGGGTCAATTACTGCCGTTGTAGAAATAGTATCGTTTGAAAGCCAGCCGTCATACCACAGCTTGTATTTTACTTTAAGATTGCCGGAGTTATATAAATTAGTGAATTCATATAATTGGGCAAGTTCATCTTTTATTTTGAGCTTTACGGGAATATAATTGCCGATTTCAGCTACTATACTTGTATCAGCCTTGGGTGTGTATGTCAGAAAATCCGTTAATACGAAATATCTGTTATTTGTAGCTACAGGATCCATATTCTGGTCACCTTCAATAAAAGCGGACATGAAATAAGGTCCCGCACTGTAATCAGCATCGAATTTAAATAAAGCTGAATCCGACCTCATTCTGACAGTAGTATAATCATTGTTCGAGCCATACTGCCAGCGGTATTTTATACTGTAAGGATTGAGAGAATCTCCTGCGGTATTAAATAAAGTCGTGAGTGAAATATCTCTCTTTGTACAGAAGTCAATCGAATCTTTCCTTACAGCATAAATGTACTCTTCCGTCTGCTCAGGCGTAGGCTTCACATAATAAGCCTTATTATACATTTCATTTAGGCAGTTTACCTCATCCTGAGACATGAACTTCTCCGGTCCACCGGGAGAAATACCTTCATACATAATTTTATCAGAAGCCGGATTCCCGTCAAAGGTAGCGCTCGTATGCCCGGCGCCGATTCCGTGCAGGATCTCATGTTTGAGTATTGTCTTCAAGTCAAGACTTTGCTGGCCATACTGCAGGGAATCAATTACAATATCAAAATATGGAGTGTCCGAGAAAGGGTCACAACATCCCGGAGCGCTATAAATACCCCAATGAATATTTATATGACCATTATCCGTATAAATATCAGGTATAGGTAATGGTCCGGTACTTGTTAAAACAGTATCGGGATTTAATATTGTTGCATTTAAAGGATCCGGCAATAAACTTCCAAAAATTGGGACTGTATTCGAGCTTATGTATTGCCGTGGAGATACTTCATCCATTGCATCAATTATCGCTTGGCGCACGGCATAAGGCACCGTGTATGTGTAATAGATATCATAGGTTGCCGACGGAATAATCGGGTGGTAAACAGACTGCTCATTTTTCCGATTGAAGCATAACAAAGATGACGTCAAAACAAGAAGCAATATTATATTCTTCATAACTCTTACTCCTTGCCGAACTTCATATTATAAAAACTTTCAGCATTATTAATATTATCAATTTCTTTAATAATTTTTTTTGCCTGATCTATTTTCCCTACGCTATTAGGCCCCTGCAACGCATACCCATCTTCACGAATAAATAATCTTGTTCCGACTGATTTAAGGATTAAATCTTCAAATGGCGTTTTGATATCTTCTTTAACAATATCTTTTATTCCCAAGAAAGCTATTATTTCGTCTCCAACTTTATAATTGGTCAGCCATAAACTGGCTTTAATAGTTTTAGGAGGTTCTTTATAATAAAACTCACCCTTTAACATCTCAATTACCTCCAAAGTGTAAACGGGAGTAGTTTTTGTTTCGTATCCCCCTTCTGTAGCTATTACTTTACCATGCACTACTACCTGAGATATAGTAGTAGCGTAAGTATAAGGAGATACCCCCTGCGCGTCATAACCCGTAAAGTAATCTTTTGGGCCTATTCCAAATTGTTTAAATTTTGGGATTGCATTTAAATTTAATCGCTGCTGATAACGAATAATAGCATCCTGTCTTGTTCTTTCCATTATTTGTTGTATTTTTTTTTCACTTATATTCTTTCTTTCCCCGACAATAGACTCTTGAAAGTCAATCCACCTTTTGATATAAGCTTCCTGATGTTCCTGAAACTCTTTCTCAGTCATACCTGTATCAAACCCGAACCAGTCTTTTGCGGTTGTACTTGACATACTTTCTTGATTACTTTCATTTTGTATTGTTTTTTCATCCTGCTGCACCTGCTCGTTTTGAACTTGCATAGTATCAGTTTTCATTTCCTGTTTAACTGGCTCGTTATTACCGTCATTTGACATGGCAAATACTGTGGTTAATAAAGCAAACGCGAATATAACAGCTGTGATTATTTTATTTTTCTTCATTTTGTTCCTCCGTTAACATTTCATTGTGCAAATCATTAAAACCTAAAAATATCAGGGATATTAAATTCCTTGACTCGTGTTACTTAGGAATATTTCAGCTTTAATGTAAATGTTTTTTCGTTCCTAAGCAAGATAATTATTTTTCTCAATCCGCCTCCTTTGTTTGTTATTTTTTCTTTCTTTTTCAATCACAATTTTTCATTCTCATAGCCCTCCTATATTTTCTTCATATAAATAAAAACGGGATGTAATACATTTAACATCCCATACGAAAGGCCCACCATGGCCCGTAAGACAAGATATAAATGATCACACCCCGCTTTCGGGTGCTCTCACTCAAATCAATCTGTCTTACATAAAAATTGGTGGTTTTTCGTATAGATCAATTCAGTTCAAGCAACTACTTATATAGAAGTCGCGATATGTCGTGAAGCATTGTTAAGCTTAGCTACACCTCAGATTTAATTTCGTATTACATAGTAAATGTAAACGGTGATGATTTGAAATGCAAGCGGATTTCCGGTTTTTTTATTTATTCCAGATTGAATACTTTAGTATCCGCCGACGCGTGGACAACACCGTTCACAAGAAGTTCGGCTTCGACCATAACAATCTTCCGCTTGATATCGATTACCTTAGATCTTAGCTCGATCTCCGTTTCCGTCGGTACCGGTTTTCTGAACCTGACGTTTATTTCTGCTGTCACTCCTTTGTGCGAAATGTTCCTGCACGCATATACGCTCACCTCATCGAGAAGCGTCGATATGATTCCACCGTGGACTATATCATGCCATCCCTGAAAATGCTTCGGGATCTTCAGTTTTGCATATGCCGTATTATCCTGTCCGACCGTAATGTCAGCGTGCAGTCCGATCTCATTCTGATCTCCGCATACAAAACAGTATTTATCTTCCTCAACCTTCATTTAACCGCCTCCGCGAATGTTCCGACAGCTTCGGGATTGTCCGATTTCTCCAATATGTTGCCGATGACTATGAAATCCGCTCCGGCGTCAACGAGCTTTGCGGCGTATTCTGGAGTTCTGATCCCGCCTCCGACGATCAGCGGCACCGATATCTCGGATCTCACTGCACGGATTATCTCAGGTGACACAGGGTTCTTCGCTCCGCTGCCCGCTTCGAGATAAACATATCTCATACCGATCATCTCGCCTGCAAGCGCATGTGCCACGATGTTCGGGATATTTGCAGCGGGAAGAGGCTGGGTACGGCTCACCCTTTCAACTGAAGTACGATACCCGCATTCTATGAGCAGATAGGCGGTCGGAAGGACTTTCAGACCAAGTTTTTTAACGAAAGGCGCGGCTTTTACATGATGCTCTATCAGATAATCCGGGTTCCTTCCGCTTATGAGCGTTATGAACAGTATTCCGTCGGCGTGGGGCGTCACCTGCTCTGACGATCCCGGGAAAAGAATAAGCGGAATATGCGTGCTTTCCTTTACAGCTTTTGCGATCGAATGTATATCGTTCTTAACAGGCTGACTGCTCCCGAAAAAGAAAGCGTCGGCGCCCTGTTCCTCATATATTCTGATCTTTGAGGCAACATCGTCGGGCATGATCTTGTCAGGATCGATCAGCACGATCAACCCCGATTTACAGCCTTCCTTTTTTACCAGCAGACCATTCAATTCACTTTTTCCTGACAATATACTTTCTTCCTTTATAGATCGTATTGGAATTAAGATCGTTGATCTTTTTAAAATCACTTTCTTTCATACCGTATCGGGACGTTATCTTTCCTATCGAATCGCCGCTTCGCGCTTTGTAATACTGATAATCGTCTCCCTGAATATAAAGGGTCATTCCCGGATAGAGGTATTTTTTTGAAGTATCTTTGGGATTCCATTTTTTCAGATTGGATATACTCACTCTGAAAAGATCGGCTATTTTATCCAGATTATCACCTTTCTTGACCTTATACATTATTCTTATGAAGGATTTTGAATATTTTGATGACGATCCTGACGACGAACTTGTTTTTTTCTGCTGGGAAGTGAATTTGAACGGGTTTTTAACGTAATCCTCATAAGATGCGAAATACTTCTTTTCATCACCTCCGTCAAGATCAACACCTTCGAATTCATGGTCGGCGGGGTTCGCAAGAATGACAGACATGGCAATAAAACCTGCGAAATCGTCAGTATAGAAGTCTTTCAGAATATCTTTCTCCGACAATCCGTATTTCCCTTCTTCCAGTATCGTTGCGATTACGTTGAACTCGTTGCCTTTCTTTGACAGTTCTTTGATCTTTCTGACGACCAGCGCCGTCGATGCTCCGGTATCGTTCCTGAATCCCCTGTACTCCTTGATATTCTCGACCCGCCAGATGCTTCCGTTCTTCGTTCCTTCGTAGAATGATGTCATTACTGCCGGAATATATGAAAAAATATCGTCAAGCCCGTTCTCTTTTAATTTAGCTTTAATGAAATTGCTGTATTTCTGAGATCTGATGTAAGTTTCTTTAATTCCTATTCTGTCCGCCAGATAATTTTCATAATTTTCATATACCGACTTTATAAAATCCTCAGAGGGCACTTTTCCTGTATTGGCGAATATCTGTCTTGTTTTTTCATCGACATACAGGAATCCTGGATTGTTCTGACGCACAACCTGCGCTTCGGTCTTTTCTATTACAAGCTCGTTGGAATCCTCTTCTTTGGAGAACAGGTTCTCGTCAAGGTAAAGTGAATTGTAGAGATCAAATACATTGACATCCGAGTTCTTAATGCTCTGGTCGCTGAACTCGTTCCAAAAGTCCTGCAGCATAACGGTGTCGGAGACCTTTTTATCGCCGTAAAGATATTCCAGCGATTCCAGAATATTGTCGAAAAGTATTTTCGCAGCAAGAAGCTCGCCGTTCCTGTAATATCCTATCAGATCGATGAACCTTCTTTCGCAGTTGTCCAGAACCTCGTCCCTGTATATTTCTATTATTCTGGAATCTCCGGGATCTTCCGTGATGAGGATATCTCCAGCGTCGAGAGTGATATCGACCGGAACCGGAGTTGCGGGTTTATCCTGCACGGCACTGTTCCTCATCGGTGAAACGATAACGCACGACGACAGCAGACCTGCGGCCGCGGCGGCAAAAATTATTATGATATATCCTTTATTTTCCCTCCGGATATCCTTTCCTCCAGCCTAACCTTTAACTTTAGTTATATTACGGTTCCTGAGATCAAGTCCGAATACAGAAGCGGCTCCCAGCTCCTCTTCTATCCTGAGCAGCTGATTATATTTTGCTATCCTGTCGGTTCTGCATAACGATCCCGTCTTGATCTGTCCGGAATTCACACCTACCGCGAGGTCAGCTATGAACGGATCTTCAGTCTCTCCCGATCTGTGTGATATCACCGCTGTATATCCGGATTTGAAAGCAGTTTCGATACATTCAAGTGTTTCGGTCACGGTCCCGATCTGATTAAGCTTTATAAGTATAGAATTCGCGACTTTCTTATCGAATCCAATTTTAAGTCTGTTTACGTTCGTAACGAAAAGATCGTCCCCGACAAGCTGAATATCTTTACCGAGTTTGTCAGTGATCATTTTCCAGCCTTCCCAGTCGTCCTCAGCCATCCCGTCCTCGATCGAGAAAATAGGATACTTCTTGGCAAGCTTGACATAATAATCGACCATCTGCATGGAATTGAGTTTCTTTTTCTCGGAATTAAGGTTGTACTTTCTGGCTTTCTTGTCGTAGAACTCGCTTGCGGCCGGGTCTAAGGCTATCAGCACCTGATCGCCCGGTTTGTAACCTGCTCCGGATATGGCTTCCATTATCAGTTCGAGAGCTTCCTCGTTGGATTTCAGGTTCGGGGCGAAGCCGCCTTCATCTCCCACTGCAGTACTGAGTCCTTTCTTCTTGAGTATCCCTTTCAGAGTGTGGAAAATCTCAGCGCCCATTCTCAGCGATTCCCTGAACGAATCCGCGCCGTACGGCATTATCATGAATTCCTGAAGATCAACATTGTTGTCAGCATGCGAGCCTCCGTTCACGATGTTCATCATCGGAACGGGGATCCTTTTCGCATTGACGCCTCCCAGATACTGGAACAGCTGAAGCCCTCTTGATTCGGCGGCGGCTCGGGCAACGGCCATGGAAACGCCAAGGATCGCGTTCGCTCCCAGCTTTATTTTGTTCGGCGTACCGTCCAATTCGATCATCAGCCTGTCAATTACGTTCTGCTCTGTGGAGAAATATCCTATGATTTCCGGTGCGATTACTTCATTAACGTTCTTTACGGCTTTTTGAACGCCCTTACCCATATAACGTTTTTTATCACCGTCCCTAAGTTCGCAGGCCTCGTGTTCTCCAGTTGACGCTCCGGACGGTACGATCGCCTTTCCCTTCGATCCGTCCTGAAGATATACTTCCACTTCTACAGTAGGATTACCCCTCGAATCAAGTACTTCTCTTCCGAAAACATCTATTATTTCAGGCATGTTTCACCTCGTTGTAAAATTTTTCTTTATTTTTTTTCAGCTTCCGGAGCTTTCTCTGTCTCTGCAGGTATTTCCGGAGCTGCCGAATAATCTCTTGATGACCATTTAATATAACCGGCAATATAACTTGTATCTTCTTTAAGCAGCTTACTTTTACCCTGATAAAGATCCGACACTCCTGATGAACTGGATTTTTTATAGATCCTGTAAATGGGAAATCTGTAGTATTCAACAGCATTTTCTATCCGGCTGTTTGCAAAATTCTCTTTCATGTTCATTGTAACCGCACCGGGAAGAACCGTATCCAGAAAGCTGATACCGTATAACATTACAAGAAGACAGGCTATTGCGTAACCTCTGATTGCTCCGGTAATAAACCCGAGAGTCCTGTCCGAAGAAGTATACTCATATTCAGGAATATTGGCAATTTTCCCATATATGAAAGTAATAATTCCGAATACAATTACAAGACTGAATACGACCCCAATGATAGAAGCTAATAATTCAGGAGCTACATCTATCAGTTTTGATTTAATAAACTCAGCGATACCAGGCATGATCGCCAGCGTGAAAACTATCCTCTCGAGAGCGAATTTGTAATTCACGACACCTCTTGATTTACCGTTGATCCCCATCATGAACATCAGGATCAGTATAATAAACGGCATTAAATTCATAGCTCATTCCTCATTTACATATTTTTTATAATGTCAGCTAAATCATCTTTCAAAGATCTTCTCAGAACCGTTCCGGGATCAACACCGGGAGAAT
>QKDR01000150.1 GCA_003252515.1 Candidatus Delongbacteria bacterium
AACGGAAAAGTGAGGGTCAGGGCTGTCATTGAAGCTCCGACCGACAAAAAGCTCGTGATAAAAGAGATACCTTACGGCACAACGACGGAAACACTTATCGCTTCAATAGAAAAGGCATCGAAATCAGGAAAGATCAAGATCGCTTCTATCAATGACTATACGACATCGGAAGTGGAAATAGAGATAAATCTTGCGAGAGGTTATAATTCCGAGGAAGCAATTGCGGCGCTTTACGCTTTTTCGGAGTGCGAAAAAAGCATTTCCGTATCTCTACTGGTCATAAAGGATAAGGTCCCGGTCGTCACGACCGTTACTGAGGTTATCAGAGAAACCACTGACAATCTCAGGTCGTATCTTAAAGCGGAACTTGAGATCAAACTCGGTCAGCTTAACGAGAAATTCCATGCGAGAACATTAGCCCAGATATTTATCGAGAACAGGATCTATAAAAAGATCGAGGAACTCAATAATTATACAATGATACTTAACACGGTTAAAGACTCTTTTATTCCGTATCAGCATGAACTTGTAAGGGATGTAACCTACGACGACGTTGAAAAGCTGCTTATGCTGCCGATCAAGAAGATATCGCGTTTCGATCTGGAAAAAAACAGAAAAGAGATAAAAGAGATCGAAAAGGAAATAAAGACCGTAACAAAGAACCTGGGCAGGCTTACCGGGTTCACGATAGACTATATTAAGGATATGATCGTTAAATACGGCGAGAACCATCTGAGAAGATCGAAGATTGAGAGCATTGAGACAGTTCTGGCTAAAGACGCAGCCATAGAGAACATCCGGCTGTACTACGACAGGTCCAACGGATATCTGGGCACTAACGTGAAATCCGAAGAATATATTATGGTGAGTGAGTTCTCGCATGTGCTTCTGATGTTTAAGAACGGGATGCATAAAGTAGTAAAAGTCCATCAGAAGGAGTTCATAGGAAAAGGTCTTCAGTATTTCGATGTGACTAACAGGATCGAAGGCGTAACTTTTTCGCTTATATACCGTGATAAAAAAACGAACTGGTGCTATCTGAAACGGTTTAATGAGATCAAGTACATTCTGGACAAGGAATACAGATATTATCCTGACGGATGCAAGCTCGAATACTTCACTAAAAGAACGGATCTGCGCTTTGTATGCGAACTTGAGCCGACTAAAAAAATGAGGAATTTTACAGTTGAGCTCAACCTTGCTGACTATAAAGTCAAAGGACTTACGGCCGGAGGGGTAAGGATCTCGAACAAGAATATAATAAAGATCAAAGCTGAAAAATATGATACGGGAGAAGGGAACGGAAATGACGCGGAAGATACGGGAGAAGTAAGATTGCAGCCTGACCTTTTCGAACAGACGGACGATTCGGAATCAAAATAAACGGGGGTAGTTCATGAAAAAAACAATAATTCTTTTTATACTGACAGCGGTGATTCTGCTATTTTCACAGTCCGCTTTTGACGGAATGATAGGTATGGGAGCGGACGTATCTGCTGCGACGGTTGAAGAACCTGAACCGGTTGTTCTGGACAGCGCAACGATCGGGGAACAGATAAAACTTACCGGTTTTCTGGAAAATATTTTTGACGGAAAGAACATTAAGGCCGAAGAATTCCTCGGAGGGGATGATCCCGAGATAAAAGGTTATATTTCCAATCTTCAGCAGGCTCCGAACAACAAAAATATTATAAGTTTTGAAGTATCCACGCCGGACGATCCTTCGGTACGGCTTTTTCTGTATAACATCGAATCGGAATTCCTGACACAGGTCTCACCGGTGAAGAATTATGAAAAAAAAATCAGAATGATACCGTATCCTGTTACCGATCGCGGAATATGCTGGCACCCCGAAAAAGACATGTTCGTTTTCTACTCCAACGGGTATGAGAACAGAGATCAGATATTTATAGCTGAGATCATAGATCCTCATTTTATGGAAGAGGACCCTGTAGCAGTATCAAGGATAGATTTCAAAGAACCGAAAAAAACCGTTAATCACTGTATTTATCCGTATTTTAATTCAACAGGCGAAGATCTGTATTTTACTGTAAGGATCGAAAAGGAAAATAAGAAGGAAAAATACAACAAATATAATAATATCGCCCACACAAAAGATATTTTTAAGTATAAAGAAAATGATTTTAAAGACGCTGAATACGAAGTATTGTTCAACAGAAAATACGATCAGCTCAGGCCTGTATGTTCTCCTACGGATCCGGATATGATCGCTTTTGTAAGCTATAACAAGGTTTTTAAGGAAAAATACGGTTACGCTGACTATTCATTAGTCGTCCACAATACAAGGAACAACCTGACCGTAGAAGTGGATAAGCTGACCGGCTACAGAGATTATCCTTTCCAGTGGTCTCCTTCAGGAAAATATCTTTATTACTGCGCCGCCCTGCCTATTCAGCAAACGCCGCAGGATTTCAGGGAGAAAAGGGTCAATATTATAAATCTTCAGATCGCAGAGATAAGAAAATTCGGAGAAAAATATAAATCCAGAACGGAATCAAATGAAAGTTCTTCGATAATAATCGGTGACGTTGCTACCAAAGATAACGGTATGGCTTTTGTAAGCGACGATCTTCTTCTTATGGCAAAATACGATCCTTATGAGTCAATATTCCTTGTTGATATGAATAAATGGAGAAAGAACGACGGTTTTTACATCAAACAGCTGCCCTTACCTGATGATACGGATTTTCCGGTTCTGGGAAAGGACTCGTTCATTTTTCTGAAGTATCAGTATTTTACTATGCCTGACAATACTATAAAGACAGTAAGTACTGTTAATGCCATACCTTACGAGCCGAAGATAGATGAGGAAGCTCTTAGAAAGAAACAGGAGAGAAGAGCTAAGAAGAAAGCTGCACGTAAGCAGAAACAGGATGAAAGCGGGATGGGAACAGAACCTGCTCAGGATGAGGTACCTCAGGAAATACCGGAAGAATTTCAGGGCGAATAAATTAAAAGGGGCGGTTTTACCGCCCTTTTTTTGTTTTAATGTCCTTCGCCTTTAAGCATTTTAAAAAGGTGGTCCATAGTCTTTAATATCTCGACCATGTATTCTCTGACGGCTTTTACGCTGCCCGGAAGAGTGTATATAAGAGTGTTCTCTTTTACCGCTGCCACCGATCTGCTCAGAAGTGCGTTCGGAATATTTTCGCCGTATTTAACTCTTATGTGGTCCATAATGCCCGGTATAAGTTTGTCGGCAAATCCTGTTACAACATCAGGAGTGATATCTCTCGGACCTATTCCCGTTCCTCCGGTAGTGATGATCACCTCAGCTTCTTCATCGGTATATTTTTTCAGAAGGTTGAGAAGATCTTCTTTCTCATCCGGTATCACATTTATTGAAATATCCGTGCTCTTTCCTTCATAATGCTTTAAAAGGAACTCCCTGATCTCCGGTCCGCTTTTGTCTTCGTAGATACCTTTAGAAGCGCTGTCGCTTAAAGTTATAATTCGTATCTTCAGATTATCCAAAATATTTCACCTCGTCGCCTGTTCTGACAGTTCCGGTCTTGAGTACTTTTGAAAAAAGCCCGATCTTGGGCATAATGCACTTGCCGACAGCCCTGTAGATCGTACAGCCGTCGCCGTGACATTCTTTTCCGATCTGAGTGATCTCGAGCTCGACTTCCCCGATCCGCACTTTAACTCCGGGCTCGGCCTTACTCATGTCGATATCCTCTATAAGAAGGTTCTCGCCGAAAGCGCCGTCGACTATCTTGACCTGCGGGTTCGCGTTCCTGAACTTCTTGACCTCATTGTAGGACAGCAGACTTATCTGCCTGTGCCAGTCCCCCGCATGAGCGTCCCCGATAATTCCTTTATCGTTTATCACCGCTTCGGGTATCGAATGTTTTTCCGTGCCTTTCTTTTCTGATATGCAAATTGCCTTTAATTTTCCGGTCTGCATTATATATTTTCCTTTGTCTTTTTAAGCAGCTTAATATTTGAAATGACCATCTTCTTATCTACTGCTTTGCACATGTCGTATATAGTTAACAGGGCGACAGATACGGCAGTAAGAGCTTCCATTTCTATGCCGGTCTTACCGACGCATTTGGCGAAACTTTTCACTATTACGCCGTCTTTTACCAGCTCTGTCGTAACGTCCAGTTTCGTAATATTCAGCGGATGGCATAGCGGTATCAGTTCCGAAGTTCTTTTCCCGCCCATGATCCCGGCGATCTGCGCCGCCGTCAGGACGTCGCCCTTCTTGTTCCTGTTCTCGATGATGAGCTCAATGGCAAGCGTGCTCATTTTTATTTTTCCGGACGCTTCCGCCGTGCGCATCATATCGGGCTTGTCGCCCACATCGACCATGTTGGCGCGGCCCTGTTCGTCCACGTGAGAGAATTTCATATTACCCTCCGACATTGTAAAATTCATGCGACCGGCTGAGCGTTCCCTTTTCCGGTTTCGCGCCTATTGCTTTTTCGATCGCTTCGCGGTTCCCGTATTCCCGCACAGCGAAACCGATGTCCGAGAACAGGCACGGGAGTACGTGTCCGTCCGCGGAAAGACGGATCCTGTTGCAGATACTGCAGTCACCGCCCGTTCCGCCGTCCACTATCCAGAACTCGCCGGTGTCGAGGTTCATCGTCCTGATAAACCTTACATCCAGACCCTTTTCTTTCGCGTATGCCGCTACGCCGAGAGCGTCAGGCTCGTTCCTGTCTTTCTGCACTACGCAGTTCAGCTTGATCCTGTCGAAACCGCATTCTATTGCTTCATCGATCCCTTCAAGAACTGCAGGAAGCTCGTCGCGCCTCGTGATCCGGGCGTAATTTCCCCTGTCCACCGAATCGAGGCTGATGTTGAGCCTCTGAAGTCCCGCTTCTCTTAAAGGTTTCGCGTACTGCTTTAAAAGGATCGCGTTCGTCGTCATTGACAGATCCTCTATACCTTCGATATCCGATATCATGCGCACCAGGTCAACGATGCCTCTCCTCACGAGCGGTTCGCCTCCTGTCAGACGGACTTTGGTGATCCCCATCGAAACGGCGCATTTAGTAAATTCAGCGATCTCCTCGAACGTCAGAAGATCGGAATGTTTAAGCTCGTCAACGCCTTCCTCCGGCATGCAGTAGGTGCATCTCAGATTGCATTTGTCCGTTACGGATATTCTTAAATAAGTGATATTTCTGCCATAGCTGTCTATCAATATTCCTCCTTTCCAATTCCGGGAGACTAAAAACTTTCGTTTTCAGCCCTGTCGGTCCGGTTCCCGTGGATATTGATCTTTAGGGAAAGGGACTTCGGAGTTATCGCATAGTAATTTATGAAATAATCGGCAATAAGTCAAAGAAAAAGGCGGTCGAATGACCGCCTTTTCCATTACATCTCTTTCACATCTATTACATTGTCTTCCCGCTTCCGGTCAATGAGGATGACGGACGGGTCTATTCCGGCTTTTTCGGGTCTGACATCGGTCACGATATCGAAAGTCACAGAGTCGGTATCTATAAGATATTTATTTATATATATCGGTTCGTCATCCTTGTCTAAAAGGCCGATGTTGAAATAATCATGCATCGGGATCTTCGTTTCGGCACCGAGCGAATCCGCCTCGAATTTCTCCGCGGTAACGGTCAGTCTTGTCAGAAATTTGCCGTCATCCGTCTTCGAGGTTTCCGCGGAGACAGCCTTGTTATCGTAAACGATTATTTTCGTCAGGAGATCAGTAATAAGATATTTTAAACTGTCGGGTGTGACGGCTTCGAAGTACGGCAGAATATCTGTCGAAACGGGGTAAGGAGCTTCGGTGAACTTTTCATCAGCCGTGAACCTGGTAAGAGCCGCGTTCAGACTGTCGGTACCGATGTAGTCCTCAAGCGCGACCATCGCCATTATCCCTTTATGATAATGCAGATAGCCCTGATTCTCGTTCAGAGTAAGCGGAAGTTCTTTCTTTCTCTCGCTTTTTCTGCCTTTGAGGTAATTGTCGAGCGAGTACTTGAAATAAGTTCTGATCTCGGCCGGAGTGCAGATCTGCTTCAGCACCAGATACGACGAGTACTGCGCCATAACTTCCGTCAGCATGGTCGCGCCCTTGGTGTTCGCGCTGATCACCTGATGGGCCCACCACTGGTGGCCGATCTCGTGCGCCGTAATATCGGCGAGATAATCGACCCCCTTGTCCCCTTTCGCGCTGTAGTCGATTATGAACCCCAGGTTCTCCGAGAACGGTATGGTCGTCGAGAACGACTGGGCGAAGGCTCCGCGCGGGAACTCGATTATCCTGAGCACCGGGAACTGGAACGGTCCGAAACTTTTCGAGAACGTTTCGAGCGAAAGCTTCATCATCTCCATCATGTGGTCGATATTATATTCGTGTCCTTCGTGGTAGTATATCTCAAGATCGACATCGTTCCATTTGTCCCTTTTAATTGAATAACGGGCTGAATTGAAGCTGAAGAAATTGAGTATCTTACTGTCCGTCCGGTACCTGAAAAAGTTCCTTCCGTTCTCCGTCCATTTTTCGACAAGCTTTCCGGGAGCGACCGCCGTCTGATCGGAAGAAGTGCTTACCACGGCCTCAAAATTCGTCCAGGACGCGTTCCCGACATAGTTCTGGTTCCTCTTGTATTCGTCGTCGATCGGGGCCATTCTCTCTTTTGGGGGAAGTCCGTGCTTCTTCCTCTTGAATTCGTCCGAGATCTCCATATCGAGACTGTAGCCTATCATCGGGAAATATTCGAAATTGTTGATGAAAGTACCGTTATAGTCTGCTCCTCCGCCGGTAAAACCTCTTACGGAATGGTCCATCTCGAAGTTCATAGTCAGACTGTCACCGGGAAGCATCGGGTCCGCAAGGTCGTATATATTATATGAAACATAAGTACAGCTGTTCTTAAGCGATATCGGCATAGAGAAAGAATACCTGTGCGGAACTCTCTTGTCCGAAATAACATGGATCTGAGTTACGGGATCGGAGGTCAGATTTTTGAGGATATAACTTCCGGAACATTTAAGCGATCTCTCCTCGGGGAAAATATCGACACGGGCGTTAACGTCAACGACGTCAGGCATCGGAGTCCTTTCGAACTGTTTGTAATCCTTCTCATAATTCACCGAAGCGGTCTCATCGTCTCCGTTCGTTCTGTACTCGTCAAGTATGTTTGTGTTGTAATATATGTAAGATCCGACAGATACGAACGAAATTGTCAGAATGCCCGTAACGATCCCGGTCCTCCGGTTAAATCCGGCTTTGAACGCTCTGAGCCTTCTTTTAATATCCGTTTCGCTGCTCCTGACCCAGAAAAGTTTCGCGACAAGAAGCAGTATCGCGGCGAAGATGAAGTAATACAGGCTAAGTACCGAGAATTTGAACGTATAACCGAAAGCGTTTATGTCGGAATAATGAAAATCGACGTCCCCGTAGCTGTATAAAGGATGTGTAAAGTCGAAAGCAGAGGAAAATATCTCAGAGAGATAATAGGTGATAACCAGCATGTAGCCGATGTATTTATGGTTCGCGATGATGTGGATGACAAAGGAAAGTATAGTGAGAAGTATTAGGAATACAGGCGCGTATATAAAGAAATATTTGAAATATAGGCCGAGTTCGAAATGGTAGAACCCTTTCAGCGACTGGACGATGATCCCGAAGATGACGTTAGAAGCCAGGAAAATATAGATCATCATGACAAGAGAAGCCAGTTTCGCGGAAAAGAGCGTCAGGGTCGACACGGGATAAGAGTTCATGAACCCGTCGTATTTTTTGTCTCTTTCTCTCCAGATCACTTCACCGGAGTAGATAGTTATCATGGCCAGAACGAACACTATGGAGTTCTCGTAAAGTCTTCTGCTGACAAGCGCGGTGACAGGGAAAACGGTGGTCTCGTACATCTCGCCCATCCATCTCGAGTTCGCTATGGTCTGGATGAGCCAGAAAACGTAGAGCCCGATGAAAGGACCGCTTTTTATTATGTATTTGAAATTGCTGCAGGCGAGGCTGAAGAATTTATACAGTTCAGCCGTGAAACCGGAAGTGATCACAGGCTCAGGGATGCTGAGTTTAGCGGAACGGAGCCCGGGTTCCTCCGTCTTTTTCGCGGACTGTCCGCCCTGCAGTTTGAAATCGAATTTTCTGTAAGCGAACGCGAAGAACAGAGATCCGGCGGACAGTATTATGAGCCTGTTAAGAAGGAAAATGCCTTCGAACGGAATTAGACTGGTGTTCTGTTCAGCTATTGTCCAGTACCTGGTCACATGCTGGAGCATGAACATCCCGAACGGGTCGAGAAGGGCCAGAATATAGCGGTGGTCGAGATCGATCTTAACTTCGGATAAAAACCCGTAGGCCATCAGAAGGACGATCCCGGTGATCATCAGAGTCAGCGTGCTCCTGAAATACATCGAGACGGCGAGGAGCAGGGAGAGAGAGAAGATCACGTATGGCAGGATCGAGGTGAGGAACGGATATATATAATATATGAACATGTTCGGACCGAATTTGTCCGCATCGACGAAAGGCATGGCTGAACCGAGATACGAGCCGATCAGACTTCCTGACATTATGTAAACTATGATCAGGGCGCCCGCGAAGAACCTGCCCAGAACGAAGCCGGATTTTGAGAGCGGCAGAGTGTAGAACCACTGGTACGCCCCGTTCTCGTAATCCCTGTTTATGGTCCTCGCCGCTATAGCCGCAACGAAGATTATCCCGATGTAGCCGAAAGCGGTGATCATGGAATGCAGATAGTACGGTGAGTTCACGTATACCTTGCTGGACGCGTCGGTGAACATCACGCTGACCCCGGTGAAAGTCCCTCCCGCTCCCAGCGTCGCCAGGAAAGCGAAAAGCATGATCACGCCGAAATATATGTGTGTCGAAACGAGCCGGAACTGGTACTTGAGCTCGTATCTGAATATGGTCTTAAGCATATACCTTCTCCGGCACTTTCTTTCCGTTCTTCGTGTAATGGAAGTAAACGTCTTCCAGTGTAGGAGCGGTTTTTACGAAGCCTTCTTCAGGCTCGCTGCCGGAATATATCCTTATGAACGTTTTTCCGCTGAAAAATCTGGAGGATAGCATATTGTATTTCTCCCTGTAGGTGACTATATCGTTCTTGTTTATTTCTTTTTCGAAAATGTTGCCGCCGAGCGTTTCCAGGACTTCGACGGGACTTGCTTTCAAGAGCACTTCGCCATGATGGATGACGGCCATGTCGGAACAGAGGTACGACACGTCGTCGACGATGTGGGTGGACAGGATGACGATGTGGTTCTCGCCGATCTCTGAAAGAAGGTTATGGAACCTGTTCCTTTCTTCAGGATCGAGTCCCGCGGTCGGCTCATCGACTATCAGGAGCCTGGGGGATCCGAGTAACGCCTGCGCTATCCCGAACCTCTGCTTCATACCTCCCGAATAAGTACCGAGCTTTTTCTTCTTGTGGTCCCATAGGTTAGTCTGAACTAACAGAGCTTCGACGGTCGCTTTTCTGTTCATGTTGTCCGTCAGTCCCTTCAATATTGCGATATGGTCCAGGAAATCTTCCGCCGTCACTTTCGGATCGAGGTTGAACTCCTGGGGCAGGTAACCGAGTATGTCCCTGACCCTGTCCTTTTCGTTCAGAACGTCTATGTCGTCAAGAAAAATGCTTCCTTCGTCCGTGTCCTGCAGGGTCGCTATCGTTCTCATTAAGGTAGATTTACCCGCGCCGTTGGGTCCCAGAAGTCCGAACATGCCGTTGGATATCTCAAGATCGACGTTCTTAAGCGCCTGCACCCCGTTCGGGTAGGTCTTGGAAAGGTTCTTTACCGTAAGTTTCATCATGCCCTCTGAATGTTTTGTTTTCAATTCTTAGACAGAGAATTTACGGAAAAGTTGTCATATATAATTGTAAAAAATCGGACGGGGTATCAGTGAAGGATATCCTGAACGATGGGTTTTAGTCCGGCGAAGAAGAATTCGACCGCGATGACCATTACGATCAGTCCCATGAGCCTCATCATCACGTTGTTGCCCGTCTCGCCGATAAAGTTCGTGATCTTCGACGAGTATTTCAGACCCAGGTAGGTGATCAGCATTATCGTGAAAATAGCCGCCAGCAGGATGACCTTCTGTACCATATCGGCAGCGTCCTCCATAAGAACGATCGCATTCGTAATAGCTCCCGGACCGCAGATCATCGGAATAGCCAGCGGAGTGATAGAAATATCGTTGATGTACGCTTTGACTTCCGACTTTTTAACTTCCGTCCTCGTCAGCCTGGCCTGAAGCATGTCCATTCCCATAAAGAAGAAGATGATGCCCCCGACGATCCTGAAACTGTTCACCGAAATACCGAAGAACTTGAAAAGAAGCTGTCCCGTCACCGCGAAGATAAGTATAGTAAGAAGCGACACGAAAGACGCCTTTTTTGCAGTCCTCACCCGGTTCTTTGCGTCAAGCTCCGAAGTCATCGCCACGAAAATAGGGATCACACCAAGCGGATTAATAAGCGTGAAGAACGATGTAAAAGCAAGAAGCGCGAAATTGAAAGTGTCCATTTCATCCTCCCGTAAAGTCCGCGGAAATCTAAAGGAAAATCAGGGGATTCGCAAATTGGACTGAATTTACACTTGTAATTTACTTTGAAAAGTAATAAACAATAATTATCTTATTTAATAATAAATCTTTCAGAAAAATGGACAAACTGACAAAAGAGCAACGAAGAAAAAACATGCAGGCAATTAAATCGAAAGGAACAAAGATTGAAGTTGCGCTTTCAAAAGCATTATGGTCAAAAGGATACAGGTACAGAAAAAATAATAGAACAGTTTTAGGCACACCGGATCTTACTTTTAAGAAATTTAAAATTGCGGTTTTTGTTGACAGTGAATTTTGGCACGGAAAGGATTGGAAAGAAAATAAAAATAAGATAAAATCAAATCAGGAATTTTGGTATAATAAGATTGAAGCCAATATTAAAAGAGATAAGAAAGTAAATAAAGAACTGAAAAAACAGGGTTGGAAAGTTCTCAGATTTTGGGGAAAAGAAATTGAGAAACATTTGGAACAATGTGTTTTAAAAATTATTACAGTTTACAAAAGTAATTCGAAAAGATTTTTAATTTAATACTTGTCTTTGTTTATAAAAGACCATAATTTTGGACAATAATGTCAAAAAGTACGGAGTTCATTATGGAGCAGTCTTTAGGAGAGATTATAAAACAACGAAGAATCGAGCTGGGATATCCATTAAAAACAGTAGCGTCATCTATAAATGTAGATACCTCATTATTAAGTAAAATTGAAAAAAACGAAAGGAAAATCAATATTGAATGTGTAAAGCCGCTGGCGGATATATTATCAATAGACGAAAATACATTGTTAAATTATTATTACTCGACAAAAATTATTGAAGAACTCAAAGAATATCCAAATTATTCGGATGTGTTGACTATGGTAAGTGAAAGTTTGGCTACATATACTGTAGAACAAAGCCTTTTCAAAGTGTCAGACGATTGGAGAGATAAAGAATTTTCAAATCCGAATGCGACTATCAGAATCGGATCAATGTTCTCAGGTATTGGGGCAATCGAATATGCTTTTAAACGATTGAATTTAAAAAGTGAAATAGTTTTTGCAAGTGATATAGATCCTCATGTAAAAAAGAGTTATTTTGCCAATTATAATATCAATGAAGAAAACTGGTATGATGATGTTTGTAATATTGACGGGAACAAATTTAAATTTAAAATAGATCTTCTCGTTGGCGGTAGCCCATGTCAGTCGTTTTCAATGGTTGGGAAAAGGAAAGGATTTGACGATACAAGAGGAACTTTGTTTTATGAATTTGCTCGTGTAATAAAAGAAAGTCGGCCAAAAGTATTTATCTATGAAAACGTCAAGGGTTTAGTTACTCACGACAACGGGAATACTTTTGAAACAATAAAAAATACTTTTGATGAGCTTGGATATAAGTATTTTTATCAGGTATTAAATTCCAGAGATTATGGAATCCCTCAAAATCGTGAAAGGATATTTGTTATTGGCTTCCGTGATCCGTCTGTTGAGTTTAATTTTCCGATACCAATTGAATTGCAAAGAAAAATGCAGGATTTTTTAGAAGATTACACATCAAGCGAATACTATCTACGTGAAAAGGGAGTTAAATTTGTTACAAGTTCAAAAAATAAATTAAAGAGGTATACACAAATAAACGGTGATGTAGCATTATGCCAAAAAGCAAATCAGCAGTTTAACTGGCACGGGGACTTCGTATTTGAAAAATACGATTCTGAAGATTTTGATGAGTTTGTTTTTGACGTAAACAAAGTTGAAGAAAAATATTATCTTTCAGAAAAAGTGAGAGATTATGTACTAAAAACCGGAACAAAAACATTCAAGACATCGGTTAAAACCGATCTTGAAGTAGCAAGGCCGATACTACAAACGATGCACAAGATGCACCGTGCAGGAGTAGATAATTATGTGACACATAATAAAGGTAGAATCAGAAAACTGACACCTAGAGAATGTTTAAGACTCATGGGGTTCAGAGATGATTTTAAAATTGACGTCAGCGATACTCAAATGTACAGACAGGCCGGAAACAGTATAGTTGTAGATGTTCTTATAGCATTATTAAAACAAATGGATATCACAAGATTTGGAGAATGGGATGAAGAATTTCCAAAAAATAAAAATTGACGACCAGGAATTTTTAATTATTGATTCAATACAAAATTTACGTGCGGAAGATAGTTTTATTCATCGAGAAAATAAATTATCAATGTTTGACGGTTCAGGCGAAGCAAGGAAATATATAGGTAGCTACACAGGAGAAAATGGTAAGAGATTAAGTGAGTTTTTTGAATATTCTGACTGGGGCAATGTAAAATTGGATGGTAAAAGAACTTACCCGGTTTTTCAGAATAATACATGTTTTTTTAGTAAAAGTAATTTGCTGAAATATCTGTTCGATGCAAGAATCGAATATCAAAAACAAGAACAGATTTATAAAAACGATATCTCTAAATATTACAATGATAGATTGGAAGAAATTCAAAAACTGGAAAAGGATAAAATATTTTTCTCGATTTATGATGTGTCAGATTTAATTGAGAATTCTTTAGATAGAGGATATATACGATCAGATGATGAAATATGGGGTGTATTAAGAAAGCTGGTTTTACCAAAAATCAGTTATTTGTCAATTTTAAAGTTAATTCCTTTAAAAGCAGAAAAAGGACATATCAAGCCTTTTTTCTATTTCAGGCTTTTATTGGATTATCAGTTCAGATCTATAGTCCATCCAAAACTATCTGAATCTACGACAGAATTAATTTTTGTAGAAGAAAATAAAAAAACGGCTCAAAAATATACTGCTAGAGAAGGTGCGCAACTTTATAGAAAGAGAGTTATAGAGCATATGCCTCAATGCCCTTTTACAAAAATTACGGATGAGAGATTATTAATAGCAAGTCATATTAAACCCTATAAAGCGTGTTTGAGTGAGAAGAATATAGAAGAAGCTCTAGATTATTTGAATGGACTTTCACTTACTCCTACATACGATAAACTCTTCGATCAAGGTTATATTACATTTACCGATAATGGAGAATTAATTTGTGGGACTCAATTAACAGCTTATACTTGGGAGAGATTAAATATTAACCCCAATGCAAAAAATCTTATGAGAATTTATCCTGAAAATAGAGAAAAATATTTGGATTATCATAGAAAATTTGTATTCCAAGATGAAATATCCGATTTTATTTAATCCCGCACTTCCCGTTTGACATCTCACTCTCTTTTGAGTAATTTACATCTGACGGATATTTAAAGTTTTAAAATAAGGAGTCGGCTATGAAGGTCAGGTTTGTTTCTGTTATGCTTCTTGTTCTTTGCGGGGCGGTGCTGGCGCGGATCAACGAGTCTTCGGATGATCTGAAGAAAAGGTACGGCGCGATACTGCTCAAAGATTACGGCAGGGGCGATTATTATTATATGGACGGTTTTCTGGTGAACGCGATCATGAAGGACGGCAGGTCGGTGTATATCAGCTATCAGATGAAGGCTCCGGAACAGTACGAGGCTATTGTGAAACCGACGGCATCGGGTGCTTCGACCATTAAGACGTATGTTGGTCTCCCGAACGTTCCTCTGGACGGTATGGACATCGAGGCTCTTCTGCTGATCAATCTGGGCAAGGACTTCGAAAGGATGCCGGAAAGGTCGTCGGATACCGTGGATTACTACAGGAGCGCGGGTGGTACTCTGGTTGCGGTATATTCCAGGGAGTCGCATATTCTGAGCATCGCGGATATCGTGAAATATCAGCTCTTTATGGAAAGCAGAAAGTTCTAAAATAAATCTGAAAAAATACCGGTAATGTTGAGGGTGGCTCATCATTTGACACACCCCCGTTGTTATTTTGCATAAAAACAGCGGAGGTAGAAGTGAAGAAAGAGAAGATAGTTGTGAAAGGGAATGAGATTGGGTTGCTCAGGATCAACGGAGAGGATTTTATTTCACTCACAGATATCGCAAATTCAAAAAGCGGTGACTCAAGAGCGGCAGATATAATAAAAAACTGGATCAGGAACCGTACAACTCTCGAATTCCTGGGAACTTGGGAGCAATTATACAATGCTGATTTTAAAGTGGTCGAATTCGACCACTTTAAAATGCAGGCCGGTCTGCACAGTTTTGTTCTGAGCCCCGGAAACTGGATAGAAGCGACGCAGGCAAAAGGTATAGTTGTAAAGTCGGGAAAATACGGCGGAACGTATGCTCATAAAGATATCGCTTTCGAATTCTGCTCATCGATAAATGCGGTGTTTAAATTATTTCTGATCAGAGAATTCCAGCGTTTAAAGGATGAGGAAAATAAACGTCTGAAACTGGAATGGAACCTCCAGAGAACGATATCCAAGATCAATTACAGGATACATACCGATGCGATAAAAGAAAATCTGATCCCGCCGGAACTTTCGAAGCATCAGGTACAGTATATTTATGCAAATGAAGCGGATATTCTTAATATGGCCATGTTCGGGATGACAGCAAAGGAATGGAGGGACAGAAATCCTGAAAAAGACGGAAATTTAAGAGATCATGCGACACTTGAGCAGCTTGTAGTCCTTTCGAATCTGGAAAGTATAAATTCTGTTTTAATAGATCAGGGATCATCTCAAAGTGAAAGGCTTGTACGTTTAAACCGGATAGCTATAAATCAAATGAAGTCCCTGCTGGGAAGCGTGAGTGTAAAAAAGTTAAAAGAAAAGTGAATCGGTTATAAATTGCAACATGAATAAAGGGCGGAAAATCCGCCCTTTTTTAATACAGTTTCTCTTCTTCGCTCTCCGGTTCGGTTGTCTTAACTTCCGGCACTTCTTCCGGCGGCGGCGGTTCCTCTTTTACCTGTTTAAGTATTTCATCAATACTCTTCACGCCTATGATACCGGGAATGGCATGAGTGGTCTGCTGCGTGGGTACGAATACCATTGTGGACTTGCCTTCCATGCACATTTCGTACAGCATGTTCATTGATCTGAGCTGCAGCGCGATGTTGTGCCCTTCGTACTGCCTCGACGCCGCGATCATTGACCGTGCGGCCAGATCTTCAGCTTCAGCTAGTTTCACCCTGGCGCGCTTCTCTCTTTCAGCCGCTGCCTCTCTGGAAATGGCATCCTCCAGTTCCTTCGCCACTATGACGTCCTTGATCTCAACGGATATCACTGTCACGCCCCATTTTGCCGTGAAGGCCTCGATATGAGAACGGAGCAGTTCTCCTATCTTTTCCCTTTCGGACAGAAGATCGTCGAGAGTTGACTTTCCTACCATATCCCGGATCGCCGAGCGTGCGCCGAGCTGGGTCGCCTCGTGATAATTATCCACATTGAGTATGGCCGCTTCAGGGTCCTTTACCTGATAGAACACGATCGCGTCGACCTCGACGGGAATATTGTCCTTGGTAAGTCCGCGCTGACGGGGAACGTTGTATGTGATGATACGCATATCTATCTTATACAGAACTCTGTGGAGGATCGGGAAATAGAAATACAGACCAGGTTCTACCATTCTGGTCAGTTTTCCCAGGTAGAACAGCGCATGTCTTTCCCATTGTTTAACAACACCTACAAAGATCATTTTGACCTCCTTGTCAATAAGTTGCTTATATAAAATTTAGTGATTAAAGTAAAGGTGGAGTTATGTTTTAAATCATGAAATAATATTATTATTCGTCATCATCATCGGGGACGGAAGCGGCGATCTCGGGGAAGAGGGTACCGGTCAGTTCGGGAGTTTCAAGGGTCTCAACACTGCGGAGCTTTCTGTGGATTGCCTTCGTTCTTGTCCCGGACACGTCCTCGAGCTGGTTGAGCCCTGTCTGAATGTTCTTTTTAGCTCTTTCCATCAGATCTCCGAACTTGCCGAACTCCTTCTTCACTTCGCCGAGAGTTTTCCATACTTCGCTTGATCTTTTTTCTATGGCGAGAGTTTTAAAGCCCATCTGAAGACTGTTGAGCAGCGCGGCCAGGGTCGACGGACCGGTTATGATTATCTTGGAGTCCCTCTGAAGGTTCTCCAGTAGAAGCGAATTCCTTACTACTTCGGCGTAGATCCCTTCGAAAGGCAAAAACATTATGGCGAAATCAGTCGTATTCGGCGGATCGATATATTTGTCTGAAATGTCCTTAGCCATTTTCTTGATGACGTTCTCCATCTCCTTCTGCGCGGCTTGAATCTCTGCCGGATCGGCCTTTTCGTAAGCGTCTATGATCTTCTCGTAAATGTCTTTCGGAAATTTGGCGTCGACCGGAAGCCATACGCATTTACCGGAGCTGTCCTTGCCCGGAAGTTTGATCGCGAACTCGACAAGATCGGAGCTTCCCACCTTCGTTTTCACGTTGGCCTCGTACTGCTCCGGTGCGAGTATCTGCTCCAGGAGCATCGAAAGCTGGATCTCGCCTATACCGCCCCTCATTTTCACGTTGCTGAGGACTTTTTTGAGACCGCCAACGTCGGAAGCGATCGTCTTCATTTCGCCAAGCCCTTCCTGAACAGCAATAAGCTGTTTTCCGACCGTCTCGAATGACTGTGAAAGCCTGTCGCTCAATGTCTTCTGCAGTTTCTCGTCAACCGTTTTTCTCATCTCCTCAAGCTGCTTGCTGTTGTCCTCGCGGATGGCTGAAAGATGTTTCTCTATACCGTCGCGGATATCCTTGATGTTGTCTGTTGTCTGTTTCGCTATATCCGACTGCAGTCTGGAATGATCCTCGAATTTCTGCCTGAGCATCTCATCCGTCCGCTTCGCGTTCTCGGTCAGTTCATCTCTGTTCGCCTTCGACATGTCGTTGAACTCGGTCCTGTTCCTCCCGAATTCGTCTTTAACGGATTTTTCGGTCCTTTCCAGCGCGGAATCGAATTTTATCATGAGTTCTTCTATTTTTTTCAGCTGATCTTCGTTACTTCCGGATCTTTTCGCTGTCAGGATAAGAATAATATTTACGACCGCCAGAACGGTAAGTATTACAAGTAATGTTTCAGTCATTTCACGCCTTTGTTTTCTTATACCTGAAATTAAGCTTTTTCCGCATCAAAGTCAATTCAATTACCGAAAAAAACTGATAAAAAACATGTGATTTTTTTACTGAAATTGTTTATATTTGCTGCAACAAAATACGGGAGCTGTAAATGCTGAACAAAATTCCTTATTTTCTGACAGAAGGCCAGAAGAACAAAAAGGGACTCTCCGACTTTTTAAGAATGAATCCGAACGTAAAATTCGTATCGCTTTCAGGTATCGATTTTCTTGGCAACGATGTAGACGAAAGGATACCGGCCGCTTATTTTCTGAAGAATTTCGATGATATTATCTCCGGAGGGGTTCAGACCGACGGATCTTCCGTGAACCTTCCCGGCATCGCGACCATCTCGGACGCGAAAATAGACTTCATAATCGACCATGACGCTAAATGGTTCGTGGACTACAGTTTCGACGAAAGCATTTTCGGGCCCGAACCGATCGGAACTATAAGAATACCCGTATTTTTCAAACATCACGATAAATTCTACTGCTCGAGATCGGTGCTTAAAAAATCTCTGGAACATGTAAGTACCGAAGTGCTGAAAGTGCTTAAAGCGGATCAGAAGCTGCTTAAGAAAATGAAAATAAAATATTCCGATATAGCCGATGTATATTTCTCGACCGGAACGGAACTCGAGTTTTGGGTTAGAACTACTATGGACAAGGTTTCTAAAGAAGAACTTTCGCTGAGCCAGGAACTCAAGGAGCACTACTGGAAAAGGACTAAAGGACAGGTGAGAAAATCCCTTGAGGAAGCGCTGATAATGCTGGAGAACTACGGGATCGAACCTGAAATGGGTCACAAGGAAGTAGGTGGAGTGAAGGGTAAGATCAGCAGGGAAGGAAGGCTCTACGATGTGATGGAGCAGCTTGAGATAGACTGGAAGTATTCCGATCCCCTGCAGGCCGCCGACAACGAAGTTTTTGCGCGCTATGTGATAAAGGAAGTTTTCCGCAAGAACGGTCTTGAGGCAATATTCGTCGCCAAGCCCGTTGACGGTGTCGCCGGGTCGGGCGAACATATACATGTGGGCATGGGAATAGAATTAAAGAACGCGCGCAAAATTAATCTGTTCGCGCCGAACGAAAAGAACTCGTTCCTTTCTTCATGCGGCTTCGGAGCCCTGATGGGGCTTTTGAAGAGCTGGCCGGCCGTGAACCCTTTCGTGACCAACTCGCACTCGGCGATCAAAAGGCTTCAGCCCGGGTTCGAGGCGCCCGTTTCGACTGTCGCTTCTCTGGGACTCTCGCCGGCCTCGCCGTCGAGGAACCGTACTGTCCTTGCCGGCCTCGTGAGATCGGACAACCCGCTCTCCGTGAGGTTCGAGGTGCGTGCCCCCAACCCGCATACCAACACTTACCTCGCCGTTTCCGCCTTCTACCTCGCAATGCTCGACGGCATAAACTACTCGGCCGGGAAGTCCGAAGCGGAGCTCTATTCCGAGATCACCAAGAAACGCGGAGAGAAAGCGGCATATCTTGCGAAGGACAGGCAGTACGTTTCCGAAGAGAATATATTCGACAGTTATACTCAGTCAGAAAGGGAAAAAATTTTCGGTGTGACACCGAAGACCGTCTGGGAGATAATCGGAGTACTGAAAAAGGAGATACCCATCTATAAAAATACTCCGCTGACCCCGGAAATAATCAATTCATACTATCTGGGTTCTCTGAGAAAATGGCTGATCGAGATAACTGAAAAAGAATTCATCTACATAAAGAACGAAATTTTAAATATGTACAGATTCCCCGAAAAAGAGAACGGTCTGGATAAAACGAACTGGACGGAAGTTCAGGAACTAATCGATGCGATCGCCAAGAGCGACGTCGGGCGTATGAGTCTGATGTCTCAGATCGAGGAAGAGATAGCCGGTGAAGATTACGACAGGGTAAGCCGGAAATTCCTTGAACTCAAGGAAAAATACGCCGTACTGCAGAAGAAATACCGGATCTACAGAAAAAATATTGTGTAATGTAAAAAAAATTAAAATATTTCAAAAAAACAGACCCTGGCTCATCATTTGACCTACCCTCTCTGTTATAATACCATTGAAAGTTGAAAAAATGGTAAAATAACAAAAGGAGAAAACCATGCAGACACAACAGAACATCAGCAACGCCGAAGTTTACAGCGCTAACTTCTCGAACGGGAACAGAAGCTACTTCGTTAATATGCTCGAAGCACGGAACAGCACGAAATACGTTAAGATCACCGAGAGCCGCAAGACGAAGGACGGGAATTTTCAGAAGAACAGGATCATGCTTTTTCAGGGCGACCTTTACAAGCTCGCAAAAGTTCTGAACACCGCCATAAAGAAGATCAAAGGTGATGCGGATGACAGTTCTCAGGAGGAGACTGCTCAGGACGGGTCCTCCGTTCATGAGGGAGAAGAAATGACCCTCGGTTTTGAGGAAAATGACGAAACGCAGACCGGTCCATCTCAGGAAGTATCGGAACCCGTAAAGGACCTGTACCCCAATTCAGGTAAGAAATGGGCTCAGGAGGACGAGGAAAAGCTCGAGTTCCTGTTCAAAGCCGGAAAAACTATTGAGGATCTGACCGAGATATTCGGCAGAAAGCAGAAGGGTATAGAATCGCGTCTGCATAAACTCGGACTGACGGAATAAAAAATCCTCTCCGCACGGAAAGCCCCCAAAGGGGCTTTTTTTGTTTGTTTTTGAACTTTTATTAATCTATATTTCAAAAGCTTTAGTATAAGAGCCTGATGGAGTGAGTTAATAGTGAGATGTGACGCAAGACACACCGGAACAGCCGGAGCCTGCGTACATTTATATTGACGGGTTTCTAAAAAAAGGATACGGTTTGCTCGAAAAAGGGAACATAATTGATTCGATATACAGGATCGAGAAGCATCTCGGCAGCGGTGCGCAGGGTGATATCTACCATGTGAAAACCACAGCATCGGGTTTTGATCTCGCTCTGAAGATGATAAACATACCGGACGATCAGAAAGATAAGTTCGAAGACATCATCGGTTCCGTTAAAGAAGAATTCACGATAATCAAATCTCTTCACCATAAGAATATTATCAGCGTGTACGAGTTCGGTTATGACAGAAAGCTCGGAAAATACTATTACACGATGGATTATCTTAAGGGGTTCGACCTTCGAAGATATGTTGAGAAAAATCCCAGCAGCTCATATTTTTCTGATATTGTCTATCAGATGCTCGACGGTCTGAACTATCTTCATTCGAACAATATTATTCATTTCGATATAAAACCTGAAAATATATTTATCATCAGCACTGACGGCGGTCCGCAGGTAAAGATACTGGATTTCGGACTTTCGGAAGTTAAAAAGCAGAACAAGCAGAACCTTAACGTAAAAGGTTCGCTGTCGTATCTCGCCCCCGAATTTTTCCTGAACCCGGAGAAGATCAGTTCCAAGATCGATCTATACTCTCTGGGCATTACTCTCATCCACGTCAATAAAGGTGTAGCCGATACAGAAAGTACGGATCATACAGGCAAAGGAAGTATTATAAAAGCTATAAATGAGGAATATGAAAGGAATATGGAATTCCTTTCGGAATTCAGGGACAAAAAGATAAAAGCGTTCATCTCCCAACTGACTGAAAAGAACCCGGGGACAAGAATATCATCCGCTATCGAGGCGATAATATCGCTTAACAGAATATTCAATACCGATTTCAAAATACCGGCGGTGCACCATATAACTTCTTTTCTCAATAACCCCAAATTCGTACTCAGGGATGATATATACGATCATATAAAAGCATTAAGAAAA
>QKDR01000126.1 GCA_003252515.1 Candidatus Delongbacteria bacterium
ACACTGCAGTTTCTTATTCCAAGCTGGAAAATGAAAACGAGAGTAGATTCCAGATTCGGTATAGACCGTATCCATTTCAGGAAGACCGAAGATATAGAGGTATGTATCTGGCGTCCTGTATCCGGACTGCCTGCCAATACGACTACAGTGTATTTATATGATGAAAATAAAGTGTCATTGCTGGACAGCCGTACTGTAACTTATACTGACGGGATCGGTACCAGTCAGGTAATATCATTTTCAACCGACAATCTTGATCCCGGTTTTTATGAACTGGTGGCTGTTGAAACAGATTATGATACCGGAATAGAAGTCAAGTTCGAGAAAGAGATACAGGTATGTCCTCTATATGTTAACTGGGAATCCGGCGGAGCATGGCCTTCAGACTGGCCCGGTATCTCGGATGCGTATTGGCTTATAGGATTATTTTATAATAATGATCCTGTAGTAAGATCATATAGCCTGAAAAACAATTATAGTTACGATACGGAAACCGAAGTACTGATGAATGAAACAAAATATTCACAAAGCGTACAACTGAACAAGCCATATGATGCCTTCATGCAGATATATATCGGGTTAAAAAGAATAAATACTTTCTTCAAGACACTTCAGGCGGTCTATCAGGTATCCATATCTGTCGATAATAAGATCACATGGGATATCCTGAAAACAGCCACATCTGAAGAATGGACTGAGTATGACTGGCCTGATCAGCTTGACAGGTGGTGCTTTGCAAATACCGAGACCACGATCAAGAATACGGATGAGCCGATATATATAAAATTAACAGGAATAGATACTCACGGCACTTTACGTGACACCACATTTACTGAAGGCGTCTGCTATGATGAGATAATGATAGCTTATACAAAAGAGGAGATATTGGAACCTCCCGAAAATATCGCTGCTCAGTTCTATTCGGCGGCAAAATATGATGCTGTGGAATTGACTTGGGACAACAGTCAGGATTACCAGCTGGGAAGATATTACCGCGTATACAGAGACGGTCTTATGATTGGTAATATGATCGCAGGCAACAGTTTTTTGGATGACACAACAGAACCGAACAGGATGTATAATTATATTGTAACTTTGTATGATCAGACTTTAGCTTTGTGCAGCGCAGTTTACGAATCACCTAAGGCAGGTAACAGTATTGACTTCTTTACGGGATTACTTTCACCTTCCGGTCTTTCCATAACTGATGAAAGTCCGAATATAAGGCTTACCTGGTCTGCTGTTGACGGCGCATCCGGATATAAGGTATATTCCTGTGATACTCCTTACGGAATGTTTACGGAAGATACCACAGGTACATTTGACGGAGAAGAGTGGGTAGCTCCGCTAAATACGAGCAGGCTGTTTTATTATGTGGTTGCCGTGAGCGGAAGTAAGGAGATTGGAACTAATAACGGAAAAGTTATTATAAATAAGAACAAGGTCAATTCGAATAAGTAATGATCTTGTGACGCAGGTAAAAAGGCGCGGCGAATAGCAGATTGTTCGACGCGCTTTTTTTCAGGTAAAAGAATAAATTGTTTAGTTGTGCCTATAATAAATCATGAATACTTCACTTTCAGCTATGTCTTTTTATTTAACATAATTAGTAAAGATTTAGATTGACATTTCCGAATATTTAAGCATATTTTAGGCAACGACGAACGAAGGCCGGTATGCAGCTCAGGTTGAGAGCTATTCCATACACAGTAAAGAAATATTTCCCTGCTTTCAGGCATAAGGACTATCGACGCTTCTGGTACGGTCAGGGTATTTCCCTTTCCGGGACATGGATGCAGATGACAGCCCAGGCATGGCTGGTTTACGAGCTCACAAAATCACCTTTTCTGCTCGGACTGATCGGAGCGCTGGAGTTCACTCCGGTAATGCTGTTCTCGCTTTTCGCGGGAGTTTATCTCGACAGGCATTCCAAGAAAAAACTTATACTACTTACGCAGTCAACAGCGATGGTGCTGGCGGGTATTCTTACGCTTCTTGTGCTAACCGACACAGTGAAATTCTGGCATATCGCTGCAGTTTCTCTGCTCATGGGGTTCGTCCGTACACTGGATATGCCTACAAGGCAGTCCTTCATGTTCGAGCTTGTCGGTAAAAATCATCTCACCAGTGCGATAGCTTTGAATTCAGTCACTTTCAATCTTGCAAGAATAGTCGGACCCGCTGTAGGGGGAATCCTGATCGCACAGTTCGGCATAGGCTTCTGCTTTCTGTTCAATACATTATCATATATGGCAGTACTTATAAGCGTATACTTTATCAGACCGAGAGTGATCTCTGATAAACCGGCGGTCAGAAAGGCCGTACTGGCTGAGATAAAAGAAGGTTTGAAGTACATAAAAGGAAAGGTAATCCTTTACAGACCGCTTATAGTTCTGGCCGTAGTATCTTTATTCGCGATTAATTTCAATGTGTTCGTACCTGTTTTCGCAAAGAGCGTTCTGGGTACAGGCGCACAGGGATTCGGTCTTCTTCTTTCCTCTCTAGGTATCGGATCAATAATAGGCGCGCTTACGGCCGCTTCGGCTTCCGACAGACTCAACAGAAAAATGATGATCAGATATATGCCGTACGCGCTCAGCTTTTCGATGATAGCAGTAGGTCTATCCTCTGGCTTCTATGCATCAGCGGCTTTCCTGATCATTCTTGGAATAAGCAATCTGCTTTTCTTCACTTCCGTAAATTCAACTCTGCAGCTCAATTCGGACGCTCAGTTCAGAGGAAGGGTAATGAGCGTTTATACTATGGTGTTCGGGGGTGTGACGCCTTTCGGTAACCTTTATGCAGGTGCGGTTACGGATAAATGGGGAGGAAGAGCCGGGTTTGTTGTCAGTGCTGTTATCGTGATCCTTCTCGTTGCCTTTATACGGTTCAGTATGAAGGATATTAGGAAAACAAATTAATGGGAAGAATACACAGGACAGATTAAAATAAAAAAGGGACTTTTCAGTCCCTTTACTTTTACTTGTAAAATTCTTTTATCTTATCCGAAATGAAATCAATCTCCTCATCAGTCAGATGCGGATGCATCGGGAGGGAGATTATGCATTCGGCTACTTTCTCGGATACCGGGAAAGATCCTTTACCGAGCCCCATATCAGCGAACGCGTGCTGAAGATGAAGCGGGATAGGATAGTGGATGGCAGAAGGTATTTTATTCTCTGTCAGGTACTGCTGAAGGTCGTTCCTTGACTTTACCTGTATCGAGAACTGATGGTAGATATGATAATTGTCGGAATGTTCAAAAGGTATGATGGCGGTGCTTTCAAGATTCTTTTTATATCTCTCGGCTGCTTTTCTTCTTTTTTCGTTCCATGAATCAAGAAAATCGAGCTTGATGTTAAGTATCGCGGCCTGAATAGCATCGAGCCTTGAGTTGACGCCTAGGACATGATGCTTGTACCTTTCGTTCTGGCCGTGGTTGGCGATCATACGCACCTTCGCAGCGAGATCATCGCTGTTCGTAAGCATGAGACCGCCGTCTCCGGCGGCTCCGAGATTTTTAGCAGGATAGAAGCTGACCGTAGCAATGTCCGACAGCGAACCGAGCATCTTTCCCTTATACTTAGCGCCGAATCCCTGCGCGTTGTCCTCGATCACCGGAATGCCGTGCTTTTTCGCGATCGCGTTTATTCTGTCCATATCCGCTGCCTGACCGTACAGGTGTACAGGGATGATCACTTTAGTTTTCGGCGTTATGGCGGCCTCGATCTTTTCAGGATCGATATTGTACGTGTCTGGGTCGATGTCAACGAAGACAGATGTTGCGCCGATTATCCTGATAGTCTCGGCCGTCGCGATGAAAGTGAACGGTGTAGTGATGATCTCGTCTCCAGGTCCGACTCCGAGCGCCATCATCGCGATCTGGAGCGCGTCCGTTCCGTTCGCACATCCTATAGCGTGTTTCACTCCTATGTATGCGGCTGCTTTTTCCTCAAAAGCCTTCAGATCAGGCCCGCCGATGTAATATCCGCCTGCAAGAACTTCAGAGACCTTAGGTTCGACCTTTGATCTGATCTCCTCGTACTGCTTTTTCATGTCAACCATCTGAATGTTCATTCTATTCTTCCTCTTCCTGACCTTTGCTTGCTTCGTATTTTTCAACGATTTTCTGCTGTACATCATGCGGTACAAGTTCGTAATGACTGAAATCCAGTTCGAAGGACCCTTTACCCTGCGTCATCGTTCTTAGAGTAACTGCGTATCTGTAAAGCTCGCTGAGAGGTACTTTAGCCGTTATAAGCTGCTTGCCGCCCTTGGATTCCATTCCTTCCGGTCTTCCTCTTTTAGAGCTGATATCTCCCATGATATCGCCCGTATATTCTTCAGGTACTGATACTTTAATTGTGTAGATAGGTTCAAGAAGTATAGGATTGGCTTTTTTGAACAGGTCCTTGAAACACATTCTCGATGCGATCTTGAAGGCCATCTCTGAAGAATCGACGTCGTGGAATTTTCCGAAGAACAGTTCTGCTTCAAGGTCGACAACTTTCGATCCGGAGATAACACCTGTCACCATAGTTTCCGCGATCCCTTTCTCGACTGCTGGAATGAACCTTGCCGGTATAGATCCGCCTACGATAGAATCTACGAAGTTGTAGCCTTCTCCTCTCGGTTTCGGTCTGACCTTCATGTGAACCTCGCCGAACTGGCCTTTACCGCCGGACTGTTTTTTGTGCCTGTATGATCCTTCCGCTTTTGCCGTGATAGTTTCCCTGTAAGGGATCCTCGGTTCGCCTACGTCTATTTCTATACTGAATCTCTCTTTAAGTTTCTCGATCATAGTTTCAATATGCTTCATCCCCTGACCGTGAATGATCGTCTGATGAAGTTCCGGATCGATCGAATAACCGAAAGTAGGATCTTCGTTTGCCAGAGCGGAAAGCGCCTGACCGATCTTGGCGTCATCTTTTTTGTCCCTTGTCTTTACGGCTTCCCACATAAGAGGTTTAGGAATGTCCATCGGTTTGATTGTATAATTGACGGATTTGTCAGTAAGAGTGTCGTTGGTCTTCGTATATTTAAGCTTGACCACAGTACCGATGTCGCCGGCGTATATTTCGCTTATCTCATGTCTGGTTTTGCCTGTTACTATATTTATCTGACCGACTCTTTCTACTTCATCGCCGTTCTTCAAATCGGACCCGCCTGAAAGCTTCCCTGTAAGTACTTTGAAAAAGGTCATATCTCCGACGTGAGCTTCGGCGACAGTTTTGAAAACGAATGCGCTGAAAGGTTTTGTTTCATCAGTATCAGCTTCTTTTTCACCGTCCTTGTCAACGATAGTGGTCTTAATATCGGCAGGTGAAAGGAAGATAGAATTGAATTTATCCATCAGTGAGTGAACTCCGATTCCCTTGATCGCGCTCCCGCAAAAAACGGGGAAGAGGGATCCTTCCGTAAAGGCTTTTTTGAATCCTGTGTTGAATTCTTCGGGTGTCAGTTCGCCTGCATCAAGATATTTGTCCATCAGAGCTTCATCCGATCCGGCGATATTCTCTACAAGGGCGGATTTTATCTCTTCGGCTTTGGCTTTAACATTGTCGGGAATTTCTTTTACAACAGGTTTTCCGTTCTCGATAGTATACATTTTCATGTCAAAAATATCTACAATACCATTGAATGAATCCCCTTTTCCTACCGGGAACTGTACCTCCGTTACAGATGAAGAAAAAGCTGTCTGAAGATCTGATATCACTTTATCGTAATCAGCGTTCTCATAATCGCATTTGTTTATAAAAAAGGCTGTAGGTTTTTGATCGTGACGCGCTATCTCGAAACCCATTTCAGTTCCAACCTCAGTACCCTGTGTGCTTGCTGCTGAAACAGTAAGCAGAACTGAATCGGCTACTTTAATCGCGCTGTGGGTTTCACCTATAAAGTCCGCATAGCCCGGGCAGTCTATCAGGTTATATTTTATATCCTGATTATCTATCGCGATAAAAGTGGATCTTATCGAATATTTTTTTTCAATTTCATTCTGTGAGTAATCCGACAGAGTCGTCCCGTCGTCAATACTGCCCATTCTTGTGATCTTGCCTGTGTGGAAAGCTATGCTTTCGGCCAATATCGTTTTTCCGACGGAATTGTGTCCGACGATAGCGATATTTCGTATGTCCCTGGCGTGATAGGCTTTCATTTTTCCTCCGATTTATTATTAATTTATTTCGAATTAATTTAAAAGCGCGGTAAAAATACAGATTATGCCGTTTATAGTCAAGTTATTTTATTTTAATATTATTATGATCTTTTATAATCGTCCTGATATCTGACAATATCGTCTTCTCCGAAATAATTTCCAGTCTGGATCTCTATGAAAGTAACTTTGTCGTCTCCTCTGTTCTCTATACGGTGTTTCTGCTCTTTTCTGATCGTGATAAATTCACCGTATTTTTTTTCGATTTCTATATCATCAAGGATTATCACGGCCGTTCCACCAACGATCATCCACAATTCGTCTCTTTTCTTATGGGACTGATAGCTGAGCCTCTGACCGGGATAGACTTCTATCCTCTTGACCTTATAATTTTCGCTCTCTTCAAGTATCGTAAAGTTGCCCCACGGTCTTTTTTCGCTATACATGACTTCTCCTTTCTAATTTGAACGGAAAATATAAAAATTATGCCGAAATATCAATTGATAATAACATTACCTGCCGGATTTCTTGCTGATCCCGATCTTTTTTGGCTGCGGTCTGACCGGTTTTTTAAGCCCTGTAATTTCGGCAGTCTCAATGTTCATGTCTTCCTGATAATATTTCGTCGGCAGGTCGGTTGTGGCTACGACATAATAGAATTCTTTATCTGAAACTGATACTGTATAATTCAGATCGGCGACGGTTTCCACTTTCAGGAATATTCCGTAAGGATCGTTCGCGGAATAGATAGTATAATAATCAAAACCTTCCACCGGATCCCAGCTAAAAGTAAACTCAGTTGAAGTAGCTGATGTGATCACGGTTGACGGCGCCGTAAGTTCCTGCCAGAGTTCTTCCGCCCCGATATCGGGTGCCGAACCGTAATAGTATACAGTCTTACTGTCCGCGAAAGTATGAATCCCGTCTATGACGATGCCGGCATTAATGCAGGGTGACTCCGAAGCGGTCGTGAAATCACCTTCTGAAGGCAGGTTAAGTTCAGGATCGATATTGAAATTCCCCGTTCCGTTTATGCCTGCGGGAAGTCCTTTCAGGAAACAGTTGTTGTAGAACCTTAAATTCGTAGTATCGTTTACGGCGGTTGCCGATGTCGAGTCCGCCGCCCAGAATATGTTGTTTGAGATATCTGTTTTATAAATGCCGGGAATGTTCGTAAAGGCAGTGTATACGCCGTATATTGTATTATTGAACACCGAAGTGTCTTCATCGGGATAAATGAGGTTCACGCCGGTTCTCGGTCCGGCGCTATATCCGCTATATTGCAGTTGATTATAAAAAACCTGCGCGAATGAATTATCCACTTCGATCCCTATAACCTCGCTTGTATTCACGGTGTCGGTGTTAGTTATAGAGTTATATGATAATTCAGGGGAAGAAGAATTTTCAGATAATATTACACCTTTTTTTATAAATCCCTTTTTGTTGGACTCCGAAGCGTCAAAACTTACGGTATTGTTTGAAATCCTTCCGCTTGAACCGGCTTTCATTACAATACCCTCGTCACAGTCTTCGATATCATTATCCTCTATGTCGATATTTGAGTTGTTTATCTCTATTCCTATCTTCTTTTGCGAACCGGCTTTTAAGGAATCGGAACCGCCGAAATTTATCATGTTTCCCGATATTCCGCCGAACGTACCTAGTTTACTGCTTTTAACACTGTTCTGTATTGATATGCCGCATCCGTAGTCAAGTATTTTGGAATTCTGTATGTTGACGATATTGGCATCCGTTATCACTATTCCCGTATCCGAAGTCGCGAGAGTGGTGAATATCTTTGTGTCGTTCATATTCACTTCAGGACTCAATATTCCGTCTTTTTTCACTTTTAAGTTAATATCGCTCATATCGGTATTATAAAGCTGAACGAACCGGTTGACCGTAATGCTTTGAACTATGTCCGCACTTGCTGAGTCCGTAACAAGTTTCTGTATTTTTGAATATTCACTGGTAAATTTTCCGGCAACAGGAATAGCAGATGTTAAAGAGTTAACTGATATTGAGGCATTATCGGCTGATTTAAGATAAAGCTGTGAATTTCTTCCCACGTCAATATTGTCCAGAATAAACTTACCGCTTTTTCCCTGGAAATCGAGTACTGTTACACTGCCGTCCGCTATATTCAGATCTGATACTACTGAGGCAAATACGGTATTATACGTTCCTTTTGTTGCTTCTATTGTATTCCCGTACGCACCGATGTTAACACTGGAGTTGTCAGGTTCAGTTGTGGGTTCAAGAGGGTCACCTGAATTGACGCAAGGTGAAAGAAGCGAAGTGTGAAAGTCGTACCTTTCCTCATCGAATTTTTCCGGGAGCGCGTTCAGAGGTTTTCTTACGAAGAGCGGAAGTCCGTTTATATTATTGTCGGTTGCCAGATACTTCTCAATGTCGCAGTATTTAAAGATATCGCCAGAAGTCGCCGTTCCGTCCTGAATAAAGAAATTACCTCTTTGTTCAGCAGCCAGGTTCCCCCAGATTATACTGTTCCTGACCAAAGGATATATTCCGTTAGATCTTATGAATACTCCGGCGCATGTTTCAGCAGGAGAATAATTGAATCCTATTGTCGCATTAGTGAAATCTATTATTTCCGGATTTAGCGTGTTTACAACATCAATCGCTAAAGCGGAATGAATTTCTGCGAAATTCTTGAATATGAGAAGATTAGCAAAGATCTGAGGAGGTATGTTAGCGGCATCAGCCTCAATGAACTTCATATAAGCGGCACTTCCGGTTTGAGCGTAGTTACTGTAGAATTTATCTCTTTTCATAGTAAGTGAAGTTCCGCCGTTGTTGGTATAGAAGACCGCTCCGCCGTTAAAAGCCGAATTGTCATGAAGGACACAATCAGTAATACTAATGTTCATTACCTGTTCAGCAAAAACTGGCTCAGAAATATAAACAGCCCCGCCTTCATTAGTACTTCTGTTATTATCGAAACTGCATCCGCTTAAAATTACTAATGAAGCCGTTGAGTCGACAGAGGTCACCGTTACGGATAAAGCGCCTCCTGATCCGGCAGTATTGGAAACAAAATCAGTGCTGTATATCTCAGTATGGCCGCCGATAATTTTCAAAGCTCCCCCACTGTCAGCAGAATTAGCCTTGAAGACGCAATTATTAAAAACAGCAGTTGATGCCTCGTTAGTGAACGATCCTTGGCCATCACCCGGTCTGTTGATAAAATCAAAATGACACCATGAGAATTCGTTGAGTCCGGATGCCGAATCCAGTTTTACCCCGTTCCAGAACGGGTCGAGTCTGTTAAGCGGCAGGAATCTGATACCCTCTTCAGCCGTACCAAGCGCTTTGATCTCTCCTTTAACCGTAAGCTTTGCATTCCTTCCGAACCTTAAGATAGTTCCTGCTTCTATAGTAAGAATATCTCCCTGACCGATTGTAATGTCGGTAGGTATCTCTTTGTATTTTCTCCATGTAATATCGGACGAAAAACAAACTGCAGCATAGAATACAGTTAAAATAAGAATCAGCCTCTTCATAATAATCTCCCCGGGCGATGATTTATAATATACAGAATATAACGATTTTTCCGTCAAAATAACAGTGACTTGAGTCACACCAATAAAAAAGCCCCCCGCTAAAGGGGCTTTTCAAAGAGAATAAAAAAATTAAAATTATCTGTTAGACTGTCTGTGGATCCTGACTTTTTTTGCCGCAGTTCCCGTATTTTCAACAGAAGGTTCAGAAACTGATGAAGTAACATCAGGTTCAGCTATTATCTCAGAATATTTGCCCACAGGATCGGTTGTGGCTGTAACATAATAGAATTTCTTGGCTGAAGAGATAGAGGCAGTATAGCTCAATCCTGAGACTATTTCAAGTTTCGTGAAAGTCCCGTACGGGTCGTCTGAAGCATAGATCGCATAGTTCGTGAATCCGTCAACGGAAGCCCAGCTGAAAGTAAAGTCAGTTCCGCTTACGGATGTTTCCACGCTGACCGGCTGTGAATCCTGCCAATATTCTACAGCTCCGATGTCAGGCGCTGACCCATAATAATATACGGTTTTGCTTGATAAGAAGCTGTGAATGCCGTCTATAACAATTCCCGCGTTGATGCACGGAGAAGTAGACGCAAGAGAAAAATCCTCGTCCCATGCATTATAAATCTCAGGGTCTTCAAAAATATTTCCGGATCCTGTAATTTTGGTTGAATCAATAAAACAATTGTTCAAGAATGTCACACCTGTGGAATCATATATTGTCTCGTAATTAAGGAATGTATAATCAGTCCAATATACATTGTTTGCCAAAATGATCGGGACAGGCATAGCTCCATAAGTATTTCTGATTCCTAGAAAAGGATTTAATATCGTATTATTAATAATTCTTAAAGTATCCAGCGGATTGATGATATTTATTCCTATTCTGGTATCCGTGCCTCCATCGTAATAACAATAGTACATTTTATTACCGATAATGTCCGCTTTGGATCCGTCAACTTCGATCCCGATCACGTCAGTTATGCTCGCATCATCATAACTTGTAATAATATTGCCGGATATTTCCGCAGGAGTTGAGCTCAGTGATATCGAGATAGCTTTTTTTATTTGACCTTTATTCGATTCGGAAGCGTCGAAACTGACGGTATTGTTGGATATTCTTCCTCCTGAACTGGATTTCACTACGATCCCTTCATCCCCGCCTTCGATCTCATTATCCTCGACGATCATATTATACGCGTTATTTATTTCAATACCGACACGTTTACCGGCCTTATTTTTATTCGATTCTGAAGCGTCAAAACTGACGGTATTGTTGGATATCCTTCCTGATGCTTTTGTTTTAGTCTGTAAATCGCTTCCGACTCTTAATCCTCCGTTTGAAAAACCCAGAAATTTTGAGTTTTCTACATTGATCATATCGGCTTCAATTATTTCCAGTCCGCATTCCATAGTACCGTCTTTTGTAAAGAATTTTGTATTATTCAGGTTTACTTCGGCTATTGCGGCGTTTTTATTGAATACAAGCTTTATGTCGTTAAGATCGGCGTTGACCAGATCTATGGATTCTTCAAATGTTATGCTCTGAGGCGGAGTATCTACTCCCTGTACTAATTCCGGCTTAGTATGAGTGTGGATCTTTACATACCCGCCATCAAATTTGGAGAAGTTGGTCAATTTGGTAAAACTTATATCAGCATTATAGGCAGCTTTAAAATATATTTCAGAATTTGAGTTCAGAATGAGCTCTCCATAATCCGCTTTTACCGCTTTTCCTTCGAAGTCAATTATTTTCGCATATCCTGCAGGTACGATTATATCGGTATTTGCGGCCGGCGGGAGTTCTGTAGTATATGCTCTGACCGCTTCAATAGTGTTTCCGTAAGCTCCCATATCAACTCTAGTGCTGTTCAGCTCAGTACAAGGTTCCAGCGGATCACCTGCGTTCGCACACGGTGACTCAAGTGAAAGATGGTAGTCAAAACGGTCTGTATCAAAAACAGATATGTCTGCAGTCAGAGGAGGCCTTTCGAAACCAGGATCTGAATTAATAATTGTATCACCACCGTCAAAAGCGCTGATGTCGCAGTATCGGAATACAGTATAGGGACTGGGTCCGGACCCGTCTTCTATGAAAAAGTTGCTTTCTCCGACGGCATTTGTGTTTTCCCACAGGATAGTGTTCCTTATCTGCGGCGCGTTCCCGCTGGATTTAATATAAATGCCGGAAGTATTATCCTGCTTTTCTTTGTAAGCGGATATTGAATTGTCCGCGACGGTTGCGTTGGTAAAGTTGATATTTGCAGGATTCTGAACCTGTCCCATATCAAAATATATACCGGACTGATAATAACCGCGGTTTTTGAAAATAAGCAGGTTCGCGAATATCTGCGGCAGGATGGCCGTCGGGTTTATATCGTTGAATTTGATGTAAACCGCACTGCCGTACTGACTGCTGTTATTGAATATTTTTGTTTTTGACAGTTCTAGTTCAATTTTTCCCATATTGCTATAATATATTCCGCCTCCAAGATAAGAATAGTCATGGTTGGAAATATCACATTTTACAATATTCAGGATCATATTCTGAGAAGTTTCCGTATCCTGGATAAATATCGCACCGCCATTATTCCAGGCTTCATTAAATTCGAACTTACATCCGATAATGTTTACTGCGCTTGCATAATCGGAATCATTAAGGATATATACCGCACCTCCGTCCTGGGCACCGTTCTTATTGAAATAAGATCCGCTGACCGTTACGCTCCCGCTTACGATCTTTACGGCTCCGCCTGTCTCACTGTAATTTGAGTAGAATTCGCAGTTAGATACTGTCGCCGTCGAACCTGTGATCGTTAATCCGCCTCTTCCGGTAGACCACGGAACATCTATATTCCTAAAGATCGTATAATTGAATTCATTATTTCCTGTAAGAGAGTTTATTTCCACTCCGCCCCAATTTGATTCAGGATTTTCAGGAATCAGTTGAACAGGTTCCGATTCCGTACCTGAAGATATTATCTCTCCGTAGACAATTAATCTGACGCCGTAAGCGAATCTTACCGTTGAGCCGGCTTCAATTATCAGAACATCGGTCGAGCTTATCGTAACATCAGTATCTATTAATGTTCTGCCGCTCCAGGTGATCGTCGCGGAAAATGTCATGACTGCGAATATCATAATCACGGCTGCAGTTATTTTTTTCATAACTCTCTCCCTAATTTGTTTATTTCAATATGTTGCTTTCTTTAATAATGATCTTTTTTGCAGAATAATTTCTCTGAGTTAATTTCTCTGTCGCGGAATCTGAATATTCGGCAGGCTGGTCTTTTAAAGTGTCAGTAGATGCTGTAACGCGATAAAAATATTTAACGGTGCTGCCGGTCGATAAAGTGATATAATTTGCAGTTGTTGTCTCTATCGGCAGCCCCCAATCGGAAGGATAAGGGTCAGCGGACCTGTAAACTTTATACGAAGAAGCATTCGTTACGGCCGACCACGTAAGATATACATTTGTTGAGGTAGCTGAAATGGCTAAATTTGATGGTGCGGACAATGATATCTTTTCATAAAATTCCACAGCTCCTATATCGGGAGCTTCACCGTAATAATTTACACCGTAAGTATGATATTCTTCCATGTACAATCCGGCATTGATACATTTTGATTCGTACCAGAGATAAAAGTCATTGACTTTGGTCGACTGGAAATCAGGTTCGCCGTATAGAGTGTTCTTTTCATCTTTAACGGCTTCCCAGTTAATCTCGTATTCGTTTTGAAGATCGTTATTGTATAATACCAGATTACTGCTGTTGCTTGTGATATATGTTAATGTTGGCGTGTAAAAAATATTATTGAAGAGTCTGACAGCGACTTTGGAATTGTTATCCGTCATTCCGTAATTTGAATAATAAACAGTATTGTTTATAAAGATTGAGTTCTCGAGAAGATTATAAGTGTAAAAACCGAACCTGTTTAATTTTGAATCGTACCCCGATCCGAAATTTATAATATTATAATACGCATTTATATAAGAATCCTCGACTTCGACGGCGCTTATGGATAAAGTAGAATTGTCATCACAGTAAATATTGTTATGATCTACTTCGCAATTCGATCCTCCGTATAGATAAATCGCTTTTTTGTCCGTGCCCGCTTTATTCGATTCGGAAGCGTCAAAACTGACAGTATTGTTAGATATTCTTCCTGATGAAGAAGCTGCTTCAACACCTTCATTAGGATTGTCAATATTGTTATCCGTCACTTCGGCATCACCGTTCTCTACTACGATTCCCTTGGCTTTCGTGTTCCCTTTATTAGATTCCGCGGCATCGAAACTGATCGTGTTGTTAGATATCCTTGCGGTCCTTGCCTTGATCCCTTTGACGGGGCTGCCGAAATAAATCCCTGTCCCAAAATTGTCGATAGTCGTATTAGTGATATCGGCTTTCGGAGCATTGATACTTACCCCGGTAAGTGTCGAGTCATACTCATCAATATAAATATGAGAGTCATTAAGAACAGATTCGTTCCCGGAGTCGACTTTAACCGACATGTTGTTGAATTCGGCGCCGGTGCAGTTGATTTCGCCGATATTGAGAATGTTGTAAGGCAATTCACCCTGTTGCGCAGTGGTCATTCTCTGAATTCTGGTAGTGTACAGGTCTCCGATTTTCTTCCCTTGTGTGACCAGGCTGGAAATATATATATTCGGATCTCCGCTTTCTGGTGCTGTTTTAACGAAAATCTGTCCGCCGTCCTCAACAGAAATATCACTTAAATAGATCGCTTTTGTTTCGCGGCTGCAGTCCAGTTTGTATGTTTCTCCCGTTTTGACCGATACGCTAACTCCGTTCTCATAATCGACAGTAGTATATTTAGACGTCGTAGCCTCGTTAGTGTTTCCCCACGCCCCCATATTTACGTAAGTACCGTCAGGCTCAACCGATTCCATCTTAGGATCTCCGGCATCCACACAGGGAGATTCAAGTGACAGATGATAATCTCCTCTCTTATAGTTCTCGTATGGTTCGGCACCGATAATCTCCGCAGATCTGAAAAATTGGGCGTCTTTAGAAATATTACCCTGTCCTTCAAGTAAAGTGGTGGTGTTCGAGTATAATACATAATTGCCGGGATAATAGCTCGGATAAGATTTGATGTCGAGCAGGGTCGTATTGTTGTAATTATTCCAGAAAATACAATTTTTTATCTCGAAATAATTACCTAGATCGGAGTTGAATTTTATGTAGAGACCGCCCGCTCCCTCTTTCAAAGCAAGGTTCAGATTGTTAACCACCGTATTGTTATAGAAAAATATTCTGTCAGGATTAATGATATCGCCGGTATTATAATAAATCCCTCCCGAGTAATCGTCCGAAGTATTGTTGGAGATGATGTTGTTCTTAACCGAGCAGTAAGGTATATCTTTACTGGTCACATGTACGACCGCAAGACCTCCGCCCAGTTGAGACTTATTATACATTACGTTATTTCCGGTAAATTCGATCTCATATTTGTTCTGGGTCGTGATAAGCACGCCGCCGCCGCTTCCGGCAAGAGCCTCTCTGGAATCTTTGGTATAGTTCGATATGATATCGTTCTCGCTTATCAGAACATATGAAGAATATGGTTCAACTTCGTAAACACAAATACCTCCGCCTCCCCGTTCCGGATCAGCTATTTCGGAAACGAAATTATCTTTGATGACATTTTTTACGATGATAGCACGGTTGAATTTATCATAGTCATTGGAAATGTAAATACCTCCGCCCTGAATAAGAGCCTCGTTATTCTCAATTACCGAGTTTACGAGATTAAATCCTGAACCGTCAACATGGATCGCTCCGCCGATATAACCCGAATTATCGTGAATATGACAATTGGACATTCTGACAAGAGAACCCGTAATATGAATACTTCCCAGAGTGTCATATTTTTTGATGTTGTCGATCTCGCAGAAAGCCATCGTTGAAGTATCTTTTTCAGCTAGGCTGAATATAATACCGTTCCAGAAATCAGCTTCATTGGACTCAGGTTCAAAGGAAGTGAATCGAATCTGTTCACTCTCAGTTCCTTCAGCCTTCAGCTGTCCTTCAACGATAAGTCTGGCATCTGGAGCGAATCTGACAACAGTTCCGGGCAATACTTCAAGAATTTCACCACTATTAACAATATAATCGCTTTTAACATCAACATAACCGCTCCAAATATCAGCTGAAAAAAGCTGTGTGGTAAGAACAACCAGTACTGTAAATAAAATTTTCAGATATACCCTCATATTTATCCTCCTTGTCTGCAATTACCGGTAAATTTAAAGAAAAATAAAACCGGATACTGTGACTGGTATCACAATTCAGTTTTTAAAATAATAAATAACACTGTTGAATGCAAAAGAAATAAATGTAATATAATAGCGAACACGAATCTTGATTATCGCAGGATTTTTTTATATCTTAATCATGCTTGATAACTTGATAAAATCAAAAACAGGAAAATGAATGATCAGAACACGTTTCGCACCAAGTCCGACCGGATATATGCACATCGGAAATCTCAGAACTGCGTTGTACGCTTATCTTGTCGCAAGAAAGAACGACGGTAAATTTATACTCAGGATCGAGGATACAGATACTAAAAGAACGGTTGAAGATTCAGTAGAAGTGATATTCTCAAGTCTCAGGCTGGCTGGTATAGTTTATGACGAAGGACCGGACAAAGACGGCGGTTTCGGTCCGTATATTCAGAGCGAAAGACGTGAAATATACGCGAAATACATTGATGAACTTTTAGAAAGTGGAAAAGCATTCAGGTGTTTCTGTACGAAAGATGAACTGGACCGTGAAAAAGAGGAATATTCAAAAAAATATCCTGACAGGCCGTTCAGGGACAAATGCAGAGAGCTTTCACAAAAAGAAATACAGGAAAACCTTGCTGAGAATCTGCCTTTTGTAGTCAGGCAGAGAATACCCGAGACAGGAAGTACTACATTTCACGATATGGTTTTCGGCTCGATCACTGTTGAGAATAATACTCTGGACGAGCAGGTGCTTCTGAAAGCAGACGGGCTGCCGACGTATAATTTTGCCAACGTTATAGATGATCACCTCATGGATATGTCGCACGTCATCAGAGGTTACGAATACCTTTCGTCCGCTCCGAAGTATAATCTGCTGTACGAAAGTTTCGGATGGGATATCCCTGAATATATTCATCTTCCGCATATTCTGAGAGAGGACGGCAGAAAGCTTAGTAAAAGGGAAGGTGACGCATCCTTTCAGGATCTTCTGGATATGGGATATCTGCCTTCTGCTGTTATAAATTATATCGCGATGCTCGGATGGAATCCGGGTACAGAGGAAGAATTTTTTACGCTCAAAGATCTGGAGCAGAAATTCACTCCCGAAAGGATAAGCAGATCAAACGCCATTTTCACGCTTGCCAAGCTGACATGGATTAACAACCTGCACATTAAGGCCATGCCTTTCGAACAGTTCCATAAAAAGGCTGAGGAGTATTACAGCCCTGAATTGAAGAATAAAGTTGATACAGTTAAGGTAAGCAGACTTATACAGGAGAGGCTGGAGACTTTTAATCAGATCAGAGAAAAAACCGAGTTCTTTGTCACAATGCCTGATTATGATCCTGAGCTTTATGTCCATAAAAAAATGAAATCTGATATTGTTTCTGCCGGGACTATGCTTGGAAAGATCATATCTTGCCTTGAGGCAGTAGGTGAATGGAACAATGAAACCGTATTCGACGCTTTCCAGAAACTTATATCCGACGAAGGGTGCAAAGCCGGTACTGTCTTATGGCCGGCAAGGATCGCTCTGTCGGGAATGAGCGCTACACCGGGCGGAGCAAGTGAAATAGCCTATGTGATCGGCAAGGATGAAACTCTAAAGAGAATACGTGAAGCAGTTGAATTCTTAAAATAAAAATCAGGTTGCGATATGAGTGAAAAAGAAAAATATATAAGACCGACATGGGACGAGTATTTCATGGAGGTAATGAACGCCGTTTCAAAAAGAGCCACGTGCGACAGAGGAAGAAGCGGCTGCGTGATCGCAAGAAAAGGCCAGATACTGACGACAGGATATGTGGGATCACCTATCGGGCTTCCGCATTGTGACGAGGCCGGCCACCAGTTTAAAAAAATGCTGCACGAAGACGGCAGCATCTCAGAGCATTGCGTCCGTACCGTGCACGCTGAGCAGAACGCGATCTGCCAGGCTGCGAAACTTGGAATAGCCATTGAAGGCGCGACGCTATACTGCAGGATGACCCCCTGCCGCACTTGTGCGATGCTGATCATAAACAGCGGTATAAAAAGGGTCGTTGTTGAAAGAAAGTATCAGAGAGGTCAGGAGTCTGAAGATATGTTCAGACAGTCGGGCGTAGAACTTGTAATAATCAATGACGAATTACAAAAATACTAAAACGGGAATTTGATTGATACCCAGAGATCAGATAGAGAAGCTGCAGAATTCTGTCAATATAGTCGATGTGATCGGTGAAAGGATAGATATTAGAAGAGCGGGGTCTAATTTTAAAGCCCGTTGTCCGTTCCATGACGAGAAAACAGCTTCGTTCATGATATCTGATTCGAAACAGATATTCAAATGTTTCGGATGCGGTGTTTCCGGTGATTCAATCAAATTCGTAATGATGTACGACAATCTTTCCTATCCTGATGCGATAAGAAATCTCGCATCAAGATACGGTATAGAGATCAAAGAGGAATTTGACGGTACACGTCCGGACAGAACGGAAGACGATAAAAAGGAACTTATAAGAATATTGAACGGACATGCCTGTGATCTTTTTCATGAGGATCTTTTAAAAGAAATACGAAGAGAAGGATCATCAGTTGCAGCTTATCTGAAGAAGAGGAAAATTAAAAGTGAGTTTATTACAAAGTTTAAATTAGGATTCGCAAGGGAAGAATGGCATACGCTGAAAGAAGACAGCAGGTTCAGCGGATATAAGGATGACATACTCATCGAGGCCGGTCTGAGGAAAATGAACGAGAAAGGAAATGTTTATGACCAGTTCAGGAACAGACTGATTTTCCCGATATTCGATCAGCTCGGAAACGTTCTGGCTTTCAGCGGAAGAGCTCTTGATGATGAAGTTCAGCCCAAATATCTTAATTCTCCCGAAACAGTACTTTACAGAAAAAATCAGGTCCTTTACGGTCTGTATCAGGCAATGGAAAGTATTAGAAGGTCGAAAGCAATGATACTTGTGGAAGGCAACATAGACCTGATAACCATGCATAGATACGGTTATACTAATACAGTCGCTATATGCGGGACAGCTTTTACTGAAAATCACGCTCTTATTGTCAAAAGAAATGCAGACAGGATCATGCTGATGCTTGACGGTGACGGCGCCGGAAGAAAATCGTCGGTGAAAACTGCAGAGATATTGATCTCAGCAGGCATGAACCCCTCAATCGCCCTTCTAGGAGAAGAGTACGATCCTGATACTTTCCTTAACGAGTTCGGTCAGGATAAAATGAATGAGCTTCTGAAGAGTCAAATAAGCCTTATCGGCCTGCTTCTGCATGATTATGACAGATCAAATAAGAATGCGAACGTTAAGATGAGTTTTATAAATAAAGTTCTTGCATCGTTGTCTAATATTTCAAATATCAGTGAGTCTCAAGCCGAATCTTTGCTGCAGGAAGCTCAGACAGTCCTGAATATAGACAGTAAAATAATGAAAAATGATTTCCGTAAATTAAAAAACAGCAAAAATCATTCAGAAAAACAGCCGGACAAAAAGACTGTTATTACAGGTAACTATTTGCCTGAGAAAGAAGATATTACCGAATTTACATTACTATATCTGATGCTTTCTGATGACGATGCCAGAAATAAAATACTTTCGGAGATAACGGAGGAGGATTTCCATAACAAAGAGGCAGCTCGGGTTTTCCTGAAAATTTACGAACTGTATGAAGAGGGAGAACCCGTAAAATTAAATAAGATTTTAATTGACTTTGATGAAAAATTCAAGGATTTTATGATAGGTTTCGTAATCAGTCAGGAAAATATATTCTCAGCTGATTTTGAAAAATCCGGAAGCAGTGTCCCTGACAGCAGGATTATGATAGCCTGCGAAGACAGCCTAAAGAAGATTTCTTTAAGAAAGATATCAGACAGGATCAGAAATATGAACGAGGAACTCAAATATACGGACGATATAGGACGTCAGAATGAAATACTTCAGACGATATCGGACTTAAAGCAGAAGCAGATAGAAATAACAGCGAAATAAATCTAAGGTATTGTCAATGAAAGAAAAAATAGAATACTTAAAAGAGCTTCCGGTCATAAAGAACCTGAAACCCGAGGATATTGAAAGAATACAGGATAAGTTCATAGTTGAGAATGTCGGTAAGAACAAATTCGTTTTTGAAGAAGGAACCTACTGTGTTTCTATTTATTTTGTATGCGATGGAAGGGTAAAACTTCTTGCACATTCGTCAGCCGGTCGCGATTTTATCCTAAGGATCGTCTCGTCTAATGATATAATTTCTGATAACAACCTGCTTTTTGCCAGGAATTCCGAATGCGGTTATAGCGCAAAAGCACTTGAAGCTTCTACAGTCGTTAAGATAAATACTTCGGATTTCATTGAACTTCTTAACAAAAAACCTGAGTTGTACAAGTATTATTCCGAAGTAACGGACTCTCATCTCACCGAGGCTTATATCAGTCTTAAAAACATGGCTTTTGAAAAAGTAGAAAGAAGGATCGCCAGGCATCTTATACAGTTCGCCAAAAATACAGGAGAAAAAACTGAGACGGGGATCAGGTTGGGATTGAAGCTGTCCAGACAGGAGATAGCCAATCTTACCGGCACGACTATCGAAACAGCTATAAGAGTAATGAGTAAATTTAAGAAGTCAAAGATCATTTCCGAGAAGGACGGTTATATAAACATTACAGACAGACATAAGCTTGTCAACATAGCGGAAGAATTTTAAATAACTGAAGAAAGAGTGAATATGAAAAAAGAGATGAAACAGATACTTGCAAGAGCTGAAGGGCTCTATGAAAAAGATAAAAAATTCTTTGCTTATTATGCCGATATTCTGGCAGAGGCGGGTGAAAAGCCCAAAGCATTCAAGATACTTAAAGACAACATTAATCTGTTTCCCAATTATACAACTGGTGAGCTTGTTCTGGGTGAGCTTTTTCTTGAACAAAAAAAAATAGATCAGGCTGAAATGCTTTTAAAAGGAGCATTGAAAAAAGATGATTCATGCGTGAAGGCCTACAAATTGCTGTCAGTAATCGAGGATATGAAAGGGAACAGGGAATCAAGTTTGCAGTTCCTGAAAATGGTAGCCAGACTGGATCCGTTCGATGCCGATGCGAAGAATATACTTATGTTAAGCGACAAAGATTTTTCTTTCAAAGGAGCAGAACCTCCGGTAGAAGACGAACCCGTCGAAGTCAAACCTGAACCCGTCGAAGTCAAACCTGAACCCGTCGAAGCCAAACCTGAACCCGTCGAAGCCAAACCTGAACCCGTCGAAGTCAAACCTGAACCGATCGAAGTCAAACCTGAACC